>NZ_DBNHSF010000237.1:0-5598 GCF_057143545.1 Candidatus Andeanibacterium sp. | reverse complement strand
AAACGCCGCCGGATAGTGACACTTGATCCAGCTCGAGACGTAGACGAGCAGCGCAAAGCTCGCCGCATGGCTTTCGGGAAAGCCGTATTCGCCGAAGCCCTTGATCTGGTTGAAGCAGCGCGCGGCGAAATCGGGATCGTAACCGCGCTCGACCATCCGCCCGACCATCATGCCTTCGAGTTCCTGCAAATTCCCCCGGCTGCGGAAGGTCGCCATCGCCCTTCTCAGCCGATTGGCTTCGGCGGAGGAGAATTTCGCGGCATCGAGCGCGATCTTCATCGCCTGCTCCTGGAAGATCGGGACGCCCAGGGTCCGCCCGAGGATGCTCGACAATTCGTCGGGCGGGCCGTGCCGCGAATCGGGGGCCGGCAGCAGCACCTGTTCGTCGCCCCGGCGGCGGCGCAGATAGGGGTGGACCATGTCGCCCTGGATCGGGCCCGGGCGGACGATCGCGACCTCGATTACCAGGTCGTAGAAGCAGCGCGGCCGCAGCCGCGGGAGCATGTTCATCTGCGCCCGGCTTTCGACCTGGAACACGCCGAGCGAATCCGCCTTGCACAGCATGTCATACACGCGCGGAACCTCGCGCGGGACGCTGGCGAGGGTCAGATGCTTGCCGTGATGATCGCGCAGGAGGTCGAGCGCCTTCCTGATGCAGGTCAGCATGCCGAGCGCCAGCACATCGACCTTCAGGATCCCGAGCGCGTCGATATCGTCCTTGTCCCATTCGATGAAGCTGCGTTCAGGCATCGCGCCATTGCCGATCGGTACGGTCTCGGTCAGCGCCCCCTGGGTGAGGATGAAGCCGCCGACATGCTGCGACAGGTGCCGCGGCATGCCGATCATCTGGTCGGTCAGCGCCAGCACGCGCTTCAGATGCGGGTCGCTGAGATCGAGCCCGGTCTCCTCGACATGGGCCTCGCCGATCTCGCGCCCGTAGGAGCCCCACACGGTCCGCGCGAGCGCCCCGGTCACGTCTTCCGACAGGCCCATCGCCTTGCCCACTTCGCGGATCGCCATGCGCGGGCGGTAATGCACCACCGTGGCGCACAGGCCCGCGCGCTGCCGGCCGTATTTGGCGTAGATATGCTGGATCACTTCCTCGCGCCGCTCATGCTCGAAATCGACGTCGATATCGGGCGGCTCGTTGCGCTCCTCGGAAATGAAGCGGTCGAACAGCAGTGCGTGCTTCGCCGGATCGACCGAGGTGATCTCGAGGCAATAACAGACTGCGGAATTCGCGGCGGAGCCGCGCCCCTGGCAGAGGATCGGCGGGTCCTGCGCGCGCGCGAAATCGACGATCTCCTTGATCGTCAGGAAGTATCGCGCCAGCCTGAGCCTGCCGATCAATTCCAGTTCCTTTTCAAGCGTTTCCCGCACCTGGTGCGGCACGCCAGCAGGATAGCGGATATCCGCCCCCTGCCAGGTCAGGACCGTCAATTGCTGCTGCGGCGTGCGCCCTTCGGGATAGCTCTCTTCGGGATATTCGTAGCGCAATTCGTCGAGACTGAAATTGCAGCGATCGGCGACTGCGCGTGCTGCAGCGATCGCATGCGGCCAGCGAGTGAACAGGCGCAGCATTTCCTGCGGCGATTTGAGGTGCCGCTCGGCATTGGCGTGCAGCAGGTGCCCCGCCTTCGCCACCGTCGTCTTGTGGCGGATCGCCGTCATCACGTCCTGCAGCGGGCGGCGCTGGGGCGCATGATAATGCACATCGTTGGTCGCGAGGAGGCCGATCCCGTTCGCCCTTGCGAGCAGGTCGAGCTTGCCGATCCGCGCGACATCGTCGCCGCGATAGAGATAGCTCGCCGCCAGGTGCTTCAATGTCGGCAGGCCCGCGACAAGGTGCGGCAGGCAATCCGCCAGCCGCCCATGGACATCGCCCGCCACCGCATCGCCATCGAGCGTGACGACATTGCTCGCCCAGCCCGGCACGCTGAACCTTTCCTCCAGGTCCGCCGGGGGAAGCAGGATCAGCTGCACGTCATCCGCAAACTTGGCGAGCATCGGCAGCGAAATCTCGCACACGCCCTTGTCCTGCCATTCGCCGGTGAGCGTCTGCATCCGCCCTTCCGAAACCAGGCGACACAGGCGGCCATAACCGGCGCGGCTTGCGGGATAGGCGAGGAAGGCGAGCCCCTCGACCGTTTCGATCCGGCAGCCGATCACCGGGCGCAGCCTGAGCGCCTTGGCCTCGGTATGGATCCGCACCACCCCCGCCATCGAATTGGCATCGGCGATCCCCAATGCGTCGTAGCCGAGCGCGCGGGCCGTGCTGGCCAGCTCGACCGCGTCCGAGGCCCCGCGCAGGAAGGAAAAACAGCTTGCCAGCCCCAGTTCGACAAACGGCGCGCGTTCGGACGGCGCGATTCCCTCGGGATCGACACCGACATGCGGCCGTGGCGGAGTGAGCGAAGCTTCGGGCATGGGACCCGGCAGGGTATAATGTTCTATTTATGTTCTCAAGCTGGAACTGCCGTTCCAAATTCCAAGTGGACGCGCATCGACCCGCCTGACATGATCCGCAAGCGCCCGCCACAGAGCGGTCCGGCCCGGGAGAGAGCCTTGAAACAAATGCCCTTCAGCGCGGCGATTGCGAATGCTCCGCTGCGCAGCTTCCAGATCATGGTCGCGCTGTTCGGCCTTGCCCTGCTCGTCATGGACGGGGTCGACCTCCAATCCCTGCCGCTCGTCACTCCGCTGATCCTCGACGAATGGGGCATCACCCGCGAGGAGTTCGGTTGGGCGCTTGCCGCGACGCTGTTCGGCATGGGCTTCGGCTCCTTCCTCGGCGGCCTGCTGGGCGACCGGATCGGGCGGCTCAACGCGCTGTTCCTCGCTTCGCTGATCTTCGGCAGCAGCACGATCGTTGCCGGATACACCAACGCCGTGTGGGAAATGACCACGGTCCGTGCGCTCGGTGGGCTCGGCTTCGGCGCGGCCTATCCCAACGCGCTCGCACTGGTGAGCGATTGGGTCTCGGCCCGCCACCGCCCGCATGCCATCGCCTTCCTTTCCATCGGCATTCCGGTCGGCATTACGGTGAGCGCCGAAACGCTGCCCTTCCTGCTGCCCGATTTCGGCTGGAGGGGGGCGTTCGTGATCTTCGGCGTTGCGGCGATCGTGCTCGGCACGATCATGCGCCTGGTCCTGCGCGAACCGCCCGCCTTCCTGCTCGCCAAGGGCAAGGTCGTCGAAGCGCACAGGAGCGCGCACAAGGTGATCGATGCCGATATCGAGCTGCTGCCCGAGCCGCAGAGCGAGGCAGCGAAGGAATCCGGCAAGGAAATCGGCATCTTCCATGCGAGCAATGCGCGGCTCAACTGGGCGATGGTGATCAGCTTCTCGGCTACGACCACGCTGGTCTACGGCCTGCTCAACTGGACCAGCGAATTGCTGGTCACGGCGGGATTGACGCTCGAACAGGCGCTGCGGGCCGGCAGCTGGCAAGGCATCCTTTCGATGATCGGCGGTGTTTCCGCCGGCCTGACCGTGCGCACATTCGGTTCGCGCAAGGTCATCCTGGTGGGGGCGACGGCGATTACGACGACCATCGTCGCGCTTGCTGTCATGGTCGAGGGGCTCTCGGGTGCTCCGACGCCCGCCGAGGTGACCGGGATCGTGTTGCTCGAAGGGTTGGCCGTCGGCCTCGTCTCGATGATGATCACCGTGTTCTACGTCGTGATGGCCGAAGGCTATCCGCAGAGCTGCCGCTCGGGCGGGATCGGTTTCGTCATCACCTCGGGGCGGGTGTTCTCGATCGCGATGGTCTTCTATGGCGGGTCGCTGATCAGCCTGGGCGGGGAAGACAGCTTCATCTGGTATTTCGGCACGCTGGTGGCGATCTCGCTGCTGGTCTTCGCGGCGGCCTTCATCATCACCGAACATGTCGAACCCAAGCGGAAGGTGGAAGCCTCAGGCGAATAGTCCCTGCAGGAACCATTCGGGCGCTCCCCCCGATTTATCGTTACCCCGCCCATCGCCGATGATCCCGTGGCGATAGATCCAGTAGCGCCGACCTTCCCCGTCCTCGATCCGGTAGTAATCGCGCAGCCGCACACTCGAGCGTTCGCGCCACCATTCGGGCGCGATCCGCTCCGGCCCTTCGACCCGCGCGACTTCATGGACCTGGCCGCGCCAGCGGAACCGCCGCGGAAAACCATCGGGCGAAGCATAGAGCACCGCGATCGCCTCGGCCCGGTCGAGCAGTTTCAGGGGCCGGGCATGGAAAATCGTCTCCTCCCCTTCGGCTGAAGCCTGTTCGAGCGGTGGCCCCCAGGCCTGCGCCCGCTCGGGCAGGTGGCTCGCGAAAGGCACCGGGCGGCGCACCGCCTCCGGGCCGAGCCGTACCGAAAGCCGGTCGATACAGGCGGCCAGCGATGTCCCGTGCCGGTCGGCCGCGGCTTCGAAATCCTCCTGCGACAGGGCCAGTTTTTCGCACCAGGGCGCGGCGAGCCGGACCAGTTCGATCCCGAAGCCGGCATCGACATCGTCGAGCCTGGCCGCAAACAGCCGCGCGATATGCCTGGGGTCGCGCGCCGCGGCCGCCAGTTCGAGCCGGCGGATCGCGGCCTCGCCATCGACCCGCCACAGTCCGAGCTCGAGCCGCCGCGCCCCTTCCCCGCGCCCTTCGAGCAGCCGCGCCATGTCTTCGGCCAGGTCCGCCAGCACCCGGTCGAGCAATGGCCGGTGGCGGATCGGTTCGAGCAGGCGGCGCTGGACCAGGGGCGCTTCGAGCGCGAGCACCGGTAGCAGCGGTTCGGGTACGCGGCCGAGCAACTGGTCGAGCCGCACCAGCGGGTTAGCCGCGGGCGCACGACGGGTGCGGAACCGCCGCTGGAGCGCGTCGCGCCCGATTTCCGCGATATCGCCGATTCGCTTGAGACCGAGACGTCGCAGCACCAGCAGCACGTCCGGATCGAGCCTGAGTGCCGCGACGGGGAGGCTGGAAAGAGCGGCCGGTATAGCATTTTGCGTGAGCCCCCGCGCAGGCGGGGGCCTGTCTCCAGATGGCACGAGGTCCCCGCTTTCGCGGGGACTCACATCTGAATAAAGGATCGCCCGTTCCGGCCCGTAATGCGCCAGGCCCCAGGCCGCTCCGGCGGTCGGTGCGATCGCCAGCCGCACGGCCAGCCCCTGCCGCTCGACCAGCGCCTGGGCTTCCGCCAGCATCGCCTGCTCGCCGCCAAACAGATGCGCAACGGCGCTGCAATCGACCAACACCCCGTCGGGCGGGTCGACCGCGCTCCACGGGCCCCAGCGCTGCGCCCAGACGGCAAAACGTTCGAGGAAAGCGAGATCGCCGGCAGGGTCGGACGGATGGGTCGCCAGAGGCGGGCACATTCCCCGCGCATCGGCGAGCAGCATGTTTGCCCGCACCCCGTTGGCGAGCGCCGCCGCATTGGCGGCTTCGATCCGCGGGCCATGCGCGGTCTCGCCGATCAGGGCAAAAGGGGATGCATCAAAATCCCCTCCCCCTTGAGGGGGAGGCCGGGAGGGGGTGTGCCGCGAGAAGTGGCGTGGAGCCCCCTCCCCCGGCCCCTCCCCGTCGGGGAGGGGAGATTGTTGCCGCTTAGCGGTGGATTCTTTTTGCCGCCA
>NZ_DBNHSF010000236.1:0-9054 GCF_057143545.1 Candidatus Andeanibacterium sp. | reverse complement strand
TGTAATAGCGGGTGACGTCGTGGCCGATGCCGATCGCGACGAGCTGGACCGGCGAGGCCCGTTCGATCCAGTCGATCACCTTCCTGAGATGGGTTTCGAGATAGCCGGCATTGTTGACGCTGAGGGTTGAATCGTCGACCGGCGCGCCGTCCGATATCACCATCAGGATCCGGCGATCCTCGCTCCGGGCGAGCAGGCGGTTATGCGCCCACAGCAGCGCCTCGCCGTCGATGTTTTCCTTGAGCAGCCCTTCGCGCATCATCAGCCCGAGCGACCTCCTCGCCCGGCGCATCGGCTCGTCGGCCTTCTTGTAGATGATGTGGCGCAGATCGTTGAGCCGTCCCGGCGTCGCGGGCTTGCCCGAAGCGAGCCACTTCTCGCGGCTCTGCCCGCCCTTCCACGCACGGGTGGTGAAGCCGAGGATCTCGACCTTGACCCCGCAGCGTTCAAGCGTGCGGGACAGGATATCCGCGCTGATCGCGGCGATCGAGATCGGCCGCCCACGCATCGAACCCGAATTGTCGATCAAGAGGGTCACGACCGTGTCTTTGAACTCGATATCCTGCTCGACCTTGTAGGAGAGCGAATGGCCGGGGCTGACGATCACCCGCGCGAGCCGCGCGGCATCCAAGAGGCCCTCCTCCTGGTCGAAATCCCAGCTGCGGTTCTGCTGCGCCATCAGCCGCCGCTGGAGCCGGTTGGCGAGCCGGGTGACGACGCTCTGCAGGCCGCCCAACTGGCTGTCGAGATAGGCCCGCAGGCGCGCGAGCTCGTCCTCGTCGCACAATTCGGTGGCCTCGATCACTTCGTCGAATTCCTCGGTGAAGACCTTGTAGTCGAAATGTTCGGGGTCCTCGGTCCAGGGGCGGTTCGGGCGGACGGGCATCATGCCTTCCTCGCCTTCGTCGCCGACATCGCCTTCCTTGAGGTCCTGCTCCTGGTCGGCCTGCTGGTCGCTTTCGCCGTCCTCGTCGCCTTCGCCCTGTTCGGCGGCAACCTGCTGCGACTGGCCCTGGTCGTTCTGGTCCTGGTCCTGGCTGTCGTCGTCATCGCCCTTGTCGTCGCCCGACTGGTCGTCGCCGTCCTCGTCGGCCGGCTGGTCGATTTCCTCGGCGCGGACCAGTTCGAGGTGCCGCAGGAGGTCGAGCGAGAGTTCCTGGAACGCCTTCTGGTCGTCGATCGTCAGAGCGAGCCGGTCGAAATCGTCGCCCGCGCGGCTCTCGATGAATTCGCGCACCAATTCGACCCCGGCCTGCGCCCGCTCGGGGATCGGCTGGCCGGTCAGCCGCTCGCGCAGCATCAGCGCCAGCGCCGACTGCAGCGGGACATCTTCGGCACGGTCGGCGCGGCTGATCGGATCGGTCGCCACCTTGATTTCGAGCGAAGCCGCGAGATTGTCGCGAATCCCGGCGTAATTGTTCTCGCCCAGCGCCTCGTAACGCACCGCTTCGACGGCATCGTAGCAGGCGCGCGCGCTGGCTTCCTGCGGAGCGTGGCGGGCATGGAGCCTGGCGTTGTGATGGCGCAGGCGCAGCGCGAAGCTGTCGGCAAAGCCGCGCGCCTCGCTCGCCTGTTCGCGCGGCAGGGTGCGCGGCGGCATCGGGACCTTGATCGAATCCCCCTGCAGCGAAGGCGCATCGGCGGTCCAGCCGACTTCGAGCTCGGGCTCGCGCGCAATCGCCCGGCTGGCGCCGGTCAGCACCTGCTTGAAGCGATCGAGGGGGGATTCGGGCGGCATGGGAAAGTGTCAGCTTCGATCGTCATCCCGGACTTGTTGCGGGATCCATTTCTCCACAAAAGGCGAGGTCAGCCCATGGGGCACAATTGCTGCTGAAACAAGTTCAGCATGACGGGATTGTGTTCAGACACCGCCGCCCAACACCGCGATCAGCATTGGATCGTTGGTCGAAGCCGGGTCCGCCCTGATCGCGGATTCCTCGCGCCCGATCTCGGCCCAGATCGCATTATCGACATCGCCTGCGAAATCGCGCGCAACGTCCGACAGGTCGATCCCGGTGAGCCTCCGCAATGCGTCCGCAACCAACGGTTCCTGCGAAATGCGCAGGCCTTCGGCCAGTTCGGGAACCATCGCTTCGACCAGGGTCGTACCCATATTCGCGCGCAGGAAGGCGGTCGCCGCGCTCGGCCCGCCGTCGAGAATCGCGCGGGCATTCTCGATCCCGATCACTTCGACTGCGTCGGCAACGACCGGCGCCGCCCGGCGCGCGCCGCGCTCGGCGACATGATTGAACTCGCGTTGGAGCCGTTCCTTGAACACGACGGAAGTGAGGATATCGGCCAGCACATTGCCCCGCGAGCCGAGCAGGTCCGGTAAGTCCAGCCGCGCAAGCGAATTGTCCCAGAAGCCGCCTGGCGCCATCAGCCTGGCAAAGGCGTTCTGCGCCGCGAGCATCAGCATCCGGCGGACGGCATCGACCAGGCTCCAGCGCTGGAACGTTTCGCAACCTGCCAGCGCCAACAGCCCGGCCGCGGCTGTGCCGGCCAGCAACGAGCGTCGCCCGAGCAGCATCGCTCGGGAATGGGGTGAATTGTCGAGCATCGTCTCTCCTCTTCGCCTTGCCGTGAGCGGGACCTGCGCCCAATAGTCATCCTAGCATGAACCGCGTCAGACTCCTCCATTTCAACTACGCATTGGGGCCGCTCGACTATCGCCTGCCCGCGGGGATAGAGGCGCCGCCGGGCACGGTCGTGGTCGCGCCGCTCGGCCCGAGGCAGATTGTCGGCATCATCTGGGACAAAGAAAGTCTTCCGGCCGATGAGGTGCCGGACGCAAAACTGCGGCCGCTCATCGAAGTCCTGCCGGTCCCCCCGCTCAAGCCCGAACTGATGCGGCTGCTCGAATGGGCGGCGGATTATTATTGCGCGAGCCTCGCCTCGGTCGCGCGCATGGTCCTGTGGAGCGGCGCGCTGCGAGGCCCGGCGACGATGACCGAATATCGCCTGAGCGGGGGGATGCCCGAGCGAATGACTCCACAACGCGCAGCTGCAATCGAGGCGCTTGAAGGGGAACAGGCGAATATTCGCGAGCTGGCGGGGATCGCCGGAGTTTCCGAAGGCGTATTGCGCGGGCTGGTGAACCAGGGCGTGCTCGAACCGGTCGAGGTCGATTGCGACCGTCCTTACGAACGGGCACGGGCGGACTTCCACATTCCGGTGTTGTCCGAAGTGCAGCAAGCGGTTGCCGGAGAGATCGTCAAGGCGGTCGAAGCGGGCGGGTTCACTCCGTTCCTGCTCGACGGAGTGACCGGCTCGGGCAAGACCGAAGCCTATTTCGAGGCGATTGCGGCGAGTATCAGGAAAGGCAAACAAACGCTTGTATTACTTCCTGAAATTGCCCTGACCGAGGCCTTCCTCAAACGCTTCGAGGAGCGGTTCGGGGTCCCCCCGGTGACCTGGCATTCCTCGCTCAAGCAGACCGAGCGGCGCCGCGCCTGGCGGGCGATTGCCTCGGGTGAGGCGCAGGTCGTTGTCGGGGCGCGCTCGGCGCTGTTCCTGCCCTATGCGAACCTTGGCCTGATCGTGGTCGACGAGGCGCATGAGATCAGCTTCAAGCAGGATGACGGAGTGCGCTACAATGCCCGCGATGTCGCGGTGATGCGCGGCCATTTCGAGCAGATCCCGGTGATCCTCGCCAGCGCCACGCCCGCGCTCGAAAGCCTCCAGATGGCCGAGAGCGGGGTCTATACAAGGCTGGCGCTTCCGCAGCGCTTCGGCGGTGCAGCGCTGCCACACATCCACACCATCGACCTGACCAGGGAGGATCCCGGGCGCGGCCGCTGGCTGGCGCCATCGCTGGTCGAGGAAATGCGCGCGCGGCTCGAGCGCGGCGAGCAGTCGCTGCTGTTCCTCAACCGCCGCGGCTATGCCCCGCTGACCCTGTGCCGCCATTGCGGCTTCCGCTACCAGTGCCCCAATTGCAGCGCCTGGCTGGTCGAGCACCGGCTCTCGCGCCGCCTCGCCTGCCATCATTGCGGGCACGAGACGCCGCAGCCCGAGGCCTGCCCCGAATGCGGCGAGCCCGATTGCCTCGTCGCCTGCGGCCCGGGCGTCGAACGGATCGCCGACGAGGTCGCCGAGCTGCTGCCCGAAGCCCGGATCGCGATCGCCACGTCCGACACGCTCAACACGCCCGACAAGGCAGCTCGCTTCATCGCAGAAGTGGAGGCAGGATCGATCGACGTGATCGTCGGTACCCAGCTCGTCACCAAGGGGTTCCATTTTCCCGAACTCACCCTGGTCGGCGTGGTCGATGCCGATCTCGGGCTCGAAGGCGGCGACTTGCGCGCGGCGGAACGGACCTACCAGCAGATTGCGCAGGTTGCCGGTCGCGCCGGCCGCGGGTCGAAGCAGGGCGATGTCCTCATCCAGACCCGCCACCCCGCAGCCCCGGTGATCGCCGCGCTCGCGTCGGGCGACCGCGACGCCTTCTACAAGGCCGAGGCCGAGGCCCGCCGCCAGGCCGGAGCGCCGCCGTTCGGCCGCTGGGCCGCGATCATCATCTCCTCCGAGGACGAGCGCGAAGCCCGCGAAGCCGCCAACGCGATCGGCGCGGCGCGGCCCCATCTGGACGATGTCGCGATCATCGGCCCCGCCCCCGCCCCGCTCTCGCTGCTGCGCGGGCGCTACCGCTACCGCCTGCTGATCAACGCCAGGAGATCGGCACAGTTGCAGGATGTGATCCGCGACTGGCTTGGCGCGCTCGAGTTCCCGCGGGGCGTGCGGGTGGCGGTCGATATCGATCCCTATAGCTTCGTCTGACGTCGAACCGGGCCAGGCCCCAGCGCATTGCCGATCGGCCCCGTTCCGCCGCTCCACCCCCCACAAGCAGCCGTCCCAACGTGGAAATTCCGTGGAATCCCGCGATCCCCAAAATTCCACGCTGCCCTCCACGCTCGCTCCAACGGGGTCGCTCCAGTGGGCCTCCAGCGCTGCTCGTTGCAGCGAATCGGACGACGACAAATCAGGCTTGCCCAGTAAGGAGGGTTCGAAAATGGAAGGGTTTCTGATGGCTGCGAACCTGCTTTACGTGGCCGCCTATTTTACCCAGGACATCTTGCGCCTGCGCCTGATGACGCTGCTGGCCGCTTGCCTGCTGGCGATCTATTTCTATTCCCAATCTCAGCCGATGTATTCGGTGGTGGCATGGAACCTGTTCTTCGTGGTTCTCAACCTGTGGCAGATTGGCAGGGTCCTTCGTGCCCGGTTCGGGTGGAAGCGGACAGTCCCCGAATTTGGAGGTCTCGGCGCTTCCAGGATATCCGCCAGCCACCATTAGGGGCCAGCCCGCTCATCCTCAGCCGACTCCGTGCCCGCTTGAAGACCATTGCCGTTTGATAGTTTCCCGCCCATGCTGCGCGGCAAAGAGGGGCTATGATCCACGATCCTCGCGGCCACGGCTGCATCGCATGAGCACACAGGCTTCGGCATTGCCGCGCGGCGCCGGCAAGCTCGGCCTGATCGCAGCAACCGCGCTGGTCATCGGCAACATGATCGGTTCGGGCGTCTATCTCCTGCCCGCTAGCCTGGCGCCCTATGGCTGGAACGCGGTGATCGGCTGGATTGCGACCATCGCCGGCACGCTGGTTTTGGCGTGGGTGATCGCCTGCCTGACGCGCCAGGTGCCGGACTGCGACGACATGGTCGGCTTCATCGGCAAGGCGTTCGGCCCGCTGACCGGCTTCATGCTCGGCTGGATCTACCTGACCACGATCTGGATCGGCGTGGTGACGATCTGCGTCGCGGCGATCAGCTATCTCACCAGCCTGGCGCCGGGGATCGAGCAGGTCCCCTACGGACCGGCACTGAGCACGCTGGCGCTGGTCTGGGCGCTGACGCTGCTCAACCTTCGCGGAGTCCACGCAGCCGGCCATTTCCAGGTCGCGACCACGATCATCAAGCTGCTCCCGCTCCTGCTGGTTATCGCCATTGCCGCTTCGCTGCTGGCCGGCGGCAGCGGCGAGATCGCACCCTTCGAACCGCAGGACCTCAGCATCCCGGCGGTTTCCGGGGCCGCCGCGCTGACCTTGTGGGCACTGCTCGGCTTCGAAGCCGCCAGCGCCGCTGCCGAGCGGGTGCGCGATCCCGAACTGAACATTCCTCGCGCGACCATGTGGGGGACCGCGGTGACCGGCCTGGTCTACCTGTTCGTTTGCTCGGCGGCCGCGCTGATGCTGCCGCAGGAAGTTGCCAGCAGCTCGCCCGCTCCCCTGGCGACGTTCGTCGAGCGGTATTGGAGCGCGGGACCGGCGGTTTTCGTCACGCTTTGCGCGATCGTCAGCTGCGTGGGCGCGGCCAATGGCTGGATCCTTATCCAGGGCGAAATGCCCCGCAACCTCGCCTGCAAGGGACAGTTTCCTTACTGGTTTGCCGCCACCGACGGCAGGGGAACGCCGCGCCGCGCGCTGGTGGCCGGCTCGGCTCTCGCGAGCGTGCTGCTGATGATCAACGCCGGCAAGAGCACCCAGGGCCTGTTCGAATTCCTGTTGCTGGTGACGACCTCCGCCGCATTATGGTTCTATCTCGTGTTGGCGATGGCGGCCTGGAAGCTCAGGATCGTCCGGCCATTCGCGCTGGCCGGTGCGGCCTATGCGATATGGACGCTGTGGGGTGCCGGGCTGGAAGCCGACGCCTGGAGCATCGCCCTTGTCCTTGCCGGGCTGCCAGTCTGGTGGTGGACCAGGCGCAACCGGGCGATCGCGGAGCCGGCATGACTTCCGACCCGCTCGACGGCTGGAGTCTGCCCGCCTGGACCTATTCCGATCCTGGATTCCTCGAACTGGAGAAGGAGCGCGTGTTCGCGCCGAGCTGGCAGGTGGTCTGCCACCAAAGCGACATCCCCGCGACAGGCGACTGGCACACGCTGGAATTCATCGGCGAGAGCATTGTCGTCATCCGGCAGAAGGATGGGGCGCTGCGCGCCTTCACCAATGTCTGCCGCCACCGCGGCTCGCGAATCCTGGAGGGGCACCGGGGCTGTACGAGGAAGCTCGTCTGCCCCTATCACGCCTGGACATACGAACTCGACGGATCGCTTTCGGGCATTCCCGATGCCACGAGCTATCCCGGACTCGACAAGGCACTGCACGGCCTTGCTCCGGTCGGGCTGGAGACCTGGCGCGGGTTCGTGTTCGTCCGGCTGGTCGACCAAGGTGGTCCGTCGGTAGCCGAGATGATGGCTCCTTACGAGCAACTGATCGAGCCATACCGCTTCGAAGAACTGCGCGCCCTTGGCCGGGTGACCTTCCGCGAGCGCAAGGTGAACTGGAAGAATATCGGCGACAATTATTCGGACGGGCTACACATTCCGGTCGCCCATGCCGGGCTCACGCGGCTGTTCGGCAAGTCCTACGGGATCGAGGCCAGCGACCATGTCGATCGCATGTGGGGCGATTTGCGCGACGAGCCTTCGGCCAACTGGTCGGAAGGGCAATACCAGAAGCTCCTGCCCCCCATCCCGCATTTGCCGGAGGACCAACAGCGCCATTGGCAGTATTTCAAGCTGTGGCCCAATGTCGCATTCGACATCTATCCCGACCAGGTCGATTTCATGCAATGGCTGCCGCTCGGCCCGAGCGAGAGCGTGATCCGCGAGATCGCCTATGTCCTGCCCGACGCCTATAGTGGAGATTGGCGCCGCGAAATGCGCACGGCCCGCTATCTCAACTGGCGGATCAACCGCCAGGTCAATGCCGAAGACACCGCGCTGATCGCGCGGGTCCAGCAAGGCATGGCTTCGCGCAGCTTCTCGGCCGGGCCGCTGTCGGACAAGGAAGTCTGCCTGCGCCAGTTCTGCCGCAAGATGCGCAAGCTGATTCCTGAGGCCCGGCTGGACGAGCCGCCCACCAGCATCAGCAAGCCGGCCTAACCGCCGCCGGCGCTCCAGCCTTTGAATGCCATGGTGATCAGCGTCACCCCGAGCATCGCCGCGATGAAGAAGATCGCGGTCCACGGCATGCAGCCGACCCGGTCGGCCTGCTTGCGCCTTGTCCGCCTGACTTCGGCGACCAGCGCCACCAGCGCCAGCAGCAGGAACGCTCCGCCCCAAATCGCGGCAAGCGTGGCATCGCTGGCGAAGCGCAAATCGTGGAGTGCCGCTAACATCGATGCGCGATATGGCGTTGGAAGGCGCGTGCGACAATCCTCACATTTGCACGGGCGGGCGCTTGCTTAGTGGTCGTCCGCCACTAAAGCACCCGCAACATGAAAGCCGTTCCCCGTCACCAGCAGCGCCCCTATCTTGCCTTGATCGTGCGCCTGGGCGCGGTCGGGGCGCTCGGCACGATGGCGATGCTGATCAAGCTTACCAACGAGCGCGGGATCGACTTCTTCGAGATCCTGTTCTGGCGGCAATTCGTCAGCGCGCCGATCCTGCTGGCCTGGGCCTGGCTCACGACCGGCATCGCCGTATTGGGGACCAAGCGCCTCAAGACCCACGGCGTCCGTGCGGTCTATGGCATGATCGGGATGGTCTGCAATTTCGGCGCGGTGATCCTGCTGCCGCTGGCCGAAGCGACCACCTTCAACTTCACTTCCGCGATCTGGGCGGTGCTGCTTTCGGTCCTGATCCTGAAGGAAAAGGTCGGCATCTATCGCTGGGCCGCAGTCATCCTCGGCTTTGCCGGCGTGATCATCATCGCCCAGCCGGGCAGTGGCCATTTCCCGCTTTACGGCGCAGCGGTCGCGCTCGGAGGCGCGTTCATGATCGCGCTGATCTCGATCCAGATCGCCGATCTCGGCCGGACCGAGAAGTCGATCACCATCGTCTTCTGGTTCGCGACGCTCAGCACGCCGGTGCTGGCGCTTGCCCTGCCCTTCGTGTTCCAGCCGCACGACCTTACCGGCTGGCTGCTGTTGCTGGGCATCGGCGTCACCGGGACCATCGGACAATTGCTGCTGACCGCAGCCTTGCGCTTCGGCGCGGTTTCAAGCGTGATCGTGATGGATTATTCGATGCTGTTCTGGGCCACGCTCTATGGCTGGCTGATCTGGGACCGGTTCCCGCCATTTTCGACCTGGCTCGGGGCACCGCTGATC
>NZ_DBNHSF010000235.1:0-43757 GCF_057143545.1 Candidatus Andeanibacterium sp. | reverse complement strand
GGGCACACCCTTGCCCTCGAACAGGTCGAAGATCCGCGCATCGACGATATTCGCCTTGTCCGCGTTCCTGACCGCGCGGAGCAGGTCGCCGGCCGGCACACCCGCATCGAGCAGGAAGGCGAAATCGCGCTTCACCGCCTGCAAGGCCGGCGGGGCAAAGGCCGCGCGGGCAAACCCGCTGCCTTTCTTCTCCGGGATTGCATTGAGGTGGATACCAAGTGCCGCAACCGGTACATCGATATCGAAGGCCGCCAGCGTCCTGGGATGGATCATGCCGAAACTTGCGATCCGGTTCTTGGGGCCAAGCCGCAGCGTTGCGGACTGCCCCGGATGGTAGAAGTCGCCGGCCTCCCCCATCACCATGAGATTGTCGACCGGTGCCCCCGCCTCGCGCAACAGTTCGAGACAGATCGCCTTGGCGTCGAAGGCATCGAAATCGCGCGCCTTGCCATTCGCCCACCCACGCGGCTCGCGTTCGCCCGCGAGGACGACCGCCAGCGCGGGATATTCGCCATCTTGAAGGTAGCGCCGTCCGATTTCGAACAGGCGCAGTGACGCAGCGCCGCGATCGAGGTTGCGCTGTACGGCCGAAAGCAGGCCAGGAAGCAGCGACGGGCGCATGATCTTCATGTCTTCGCTGATCGGGTTTTCGAGCACCCAATGCCCGCCGCCGACCGCCGCCGCCTCTTCCTCCGAAATGAACGACCAGGTCACCGCCTCGTTCAGGCCCATACCCGCAGCCGCCCTGCGCAGCCGGCGTTCCAGCCTCTGGGCAGGTGTCGCGGTCGGGCGGGCAATCCCCTCGGCTCGCGGGAGGGCGACGCTCTCGACCTTGTCCAGCCCGTGGATGCGAACAACTTCCTCGACCAGGTCGGCTGCGCCTTCGATATCGTGGCGGCGCAATGGAACTGTTACGGCCCATGCCTCATCGACTTCGAAACCGAGCGTTTCGAGGATGACCCTCTGCTCGGTTTGCAGGATCGCAACCCCGCCCAGGCTTCCCGCAAGTTTGGGATCATATGCGATCACCTTGCGCTCGCTCGGCGGCTTTCCGGCATGCACCACATCCGATGCCTCGCCGCCGCAGATCTCGAGGATGAGGCGGGTAAGCAGTTCAAGCCCGTCGTCGAGGAATTCAGGATCCACCCCGCGTTCGAAGCGGGTCCTTGCATCCGAGGCGAGGCCCAGGCGGCGACCTGTCATGCCGATGCGCGCAGGATCGAAATAGGCGATTTCGAGGAGCACGTCGGTGGTCTGCTCCGAACAGCCTGAATCTTCGCCGCCCATGATGCCCGCTATGTCGTGCACGCCGCTATCGTCGGCGATGACGACCATCTCGCCAGTAAGGGAATAGGTCTTGTCGTTGAGGGCGAGAACTTGCTCGCCGTCCCTCGCCCGGCGCGCAACGACCGCGCCCGACAGTTTCGCGAGATCGTAGACATGGGCCGGTCGGCCATAGCCGAGCATCAAATAGTTCGTGATGTCGACCAGAGCCGAGATCGGCCGCTGTCCCGCGTCGCGCAGGGCTTGCTGCATCCAGTCGGGCGAAGCGCCATTCCTAACGCCGCGAACGACCCGGCCAAAAAAGGCGGGGCATCCTTCCGGATCGTCGGTCCTGATCTCGACCGGGCACGGAAATTTGCCCGGTACCGGCTCGATTGCCAATGGTGCCAACACACCAATCCCGGCTGCTGCAAGGTCGCGCGCTATCCCGTAAACCCCCATGCAATCGGGACGATTGGGCGTGATAGCGACATCGAAGACCGGCGACGCGTCATGGTAGTCGGCAAAGTCCGCTCCGACCGGAGCATTGTCGGGTAGTTCAATGATGCCTTCGTGATCGTCGCCCAGTTCGAGCTCGCGGGTCGAGCACATCATGCCGTTCGATTCGACGCCGCGGATGGCGCTCTTCTTCAGAACCATGCCATTGGCCGGAACAACGGCACCCGGCGAACCGAGCACGCCGACAAGGCCGGCACGTGCATTGGGCGCACCGCAGACGACCTGCAGGGGATTGCCATCGCCCGCATCGACCGTCAGCACCTGCAGCTTGTCGGCATCCGGATGGGGTTCGGCGGTCAGAACCTTGGCAATGCGAAAGCCCGCGAGCTTCTGCGCCGGATCATCCAGTCCCTCGACCTCGATCCCGATTGCGTTGAGCCTGGCGGCGATGTCTTCCGCGCTCGCCTCCGTCTTGAGGAATTGCTTGAGCCAGGAGAGCGAGAACTTCATGCGCGCGCTCCCACGCCGCCCGACAGGGTCGGCTGGTCGAAGGCCGAAAATCCATAATGCATCAGCCAGCGAATATCGCCATCGAAGAACGCGCGCAGGTCGTCCATCCCGTATTTGAGCATCGCCAGCCGGTCGACACCGACGCCGAAGGCGAAGCCCTGCCACTCGTCGGGATCGAGCCCGGACATCTCGATCACCTTGCGATTGACCATGCCGCTGCCGAGCAGTTCCATCCAGCCATGGCCAGGCGCATCGCCGCTGCCGCCGAGCACGCGACGGCCATCTTCAATTGCGAAGCCGACATCGACTTCGACCGAAGGCTCGGTGAATGGGAAATAGCTTGGCCTGAGGCGCAGCACGATATCCTCGCGCTCGAAGAAGGCCTTGAGAAAGGTCTCGAGGGTCCATTTCAAATGGCCCAAGTGAATGTCCCTGTCGATCACCAGTCCTTCGACCTGGTGGAACATGGGCGTGTGGGTCGCGTCGCTGTCGCTGCGATAGACGCGCCCCGGAGCGATTACCCTGAGCGGCGCGCCTTCGGCCATCATCGTTCGGACCTGCACCGGACTCGTATGCGTCCTCAACAAGGTTCGACCGTTGGTCGCCGGCCTGTCCGGGAAATAGAACGTATCGTGCATGGCCCGCGCAGGATGGCTCTCGGGCATGTTGAGCGCAGTGAAATTGTGCCAATCGTCTTCGATTTCGGGGCCGGTTGCGACCGCGAAACCGAGATCGGCGAAGATTTCGGCCAGCTCGTCCATGACCTGGCTGACGGGATGGACCGTTCCCCTGGGGGCCTCGGGCGCCGGCAAGGACAGATCGAGCGTTTCCGAAGCAAGCCGAGCATCGAGCGCCGCGCCTTCCAGTGCCAGCTTGCGCGACGTCAGGGCCTCCTGGACGGATTCACGCAAGGCGTGAATCCGGGGACCTTCGGCCTGGCGCTCTTCCGGGGCCATCTGGCCGAGCGTCTTGAGCAAGGCCGATATGCTTCCCTGCTTGCCGAGCAGTTCGACGCGCAGAGCCTCAAGCGTGGCGAGATCGCTTGCCGCGCTGATCCGCGAATGCGCCTCGGATTCCAATTTCTCGATGTCGGCCATGCAAATATGCTCTTTGGGAAAGTCTCGTTATCTGGCGCGGCCTGTTAGCGGGCAAGAGGCGCCAGCCCAAGCCCTAATCAGGCCAGGGCCCCTGTGACCTTCCCATGCGGCGCCCCAGGATGGATGGCAGGGAAGTCTCGTGGGCGCCCTCCAAATCCGCCAATCGATGCAATAATACCGGTTTCAGCACCGGATGCGGCAATTTCGCATATTGCCGCGGGGTCAGCCCCATGAAGGATTTGAAGTCGCGCACGAATTGCGACTGGTCGTGATACTGCCCGTCCAGCACAGCACTCCAACTCGCGTCGGATTGCAGCATGAACCGCGCGAGGCTGCGCAGGAAGCGCTGCCGGCGGATAAGGAGTTTGGGAGGAAAGCCGAAATACCGCCGGCACAGGCGTTCAAGCGAGCGTCCGGGGATATCGACGCGCTCGCGCAAGGCGGCAACCGTCGCGATTGCGGGATCGCGGAAAGCTTCCTGGCATTCGACAATCTTGTCCTCCAGCGGGACTTCGCGCGCAGGCAAGGTTTCCAGGAAATCTCCGATCCTGTCTGCAATGCTGTCGAGATCGCCGTCTGCCGATTCGACCAGCGATTGAAGCCCTTCGAAAGGGGCGAAGGCCGGATCGCAATATCCGTCGACCAGCCGGTTAGCCAGGCGTTCGGCCGAATCGTCGACAAATCGCGCCCAACCGGCAGGTTCCAGCCCCATTCCCCATATCCGGGATCGGGTCACCGCAAATTTGGTCGCAATGCTGGTCGCGCCCCTGACGATGAATTTGGATTGGGCCATGCGCTCGCCGTTGCTGCCAACGATGGCCGGCGGGGTGCCGCTTGCGAAAAGCAGCCCGGCCCAATCCGGATGCAGATAGTCGACCGCGTATTCGCCGTCGCCGCAATCGACCGTTGTGACGTAAATCGCGGTAAAATAGCGCTCAACCGATCGGGGAAGCCTGAAATAGTGAACCGAGATTGCTTCGCCTTGCATCGATTCTTCAATCTTGGTTCCAATCCGGAGCACTTTTGTCTCGGTCGCGCCGCTCGTTCCCTAGCACATTGATCGAAACGGGGTAGCAGGTGTTCGAAGAAATCCGGATTTCGACAATATTGCCTGGCCAGGTTCAAGAGCCAACATGTATCAGAGACAATTCGCAAGTTGCAGGTAACAATATCGAATTGGCACGCCAACAAGCGGTCGGCCATTATTTCGGCTGCGTCAACTGTCCGCCGCCGGCCTCCACGGCCGATCGAGGGTTTGGGCAGCCGCGCCCCAGACCTTCGCCCGGTGTTTCATGAAGGCGCCCAGGATCGGGTGGCTCAGCGCGGCATATTCGCCCGGGCTCATGCGCATGAACTTCCGAAACTCGCGCACAAACTGGGCCTGGTCGTGATAATGCTCGTCCATCGCCTGGCTCCAATTGGCGGCGTTTTCGAGCATGAACTGGGCAAGGCTGCGCATGAAGCGTTGGCGCCTCAGCAACAGTTTGGGCGGGAAGCCGAAGAATCGCTGGCAAACCCTTTCCAGCGTGCGGCGCTCCAGCCCCGCGTGTTCGGCGAACTCGCCAACCGAGCCGACTTCTTCATCGACCAGGGCCGCATGGGCGCGCACAATGCGCTTTTCGTCGGGATGCGAGCGATTGAGTGACCTGAAGCAGGCGATGATCCGCTCGAGTTCGGTCTGCTCGTCCGGATCCCCGGCGAACAGTTCGCGCGATAGTTGGGCGAAATTGGCGAAGGCCGGATGCACCTCCCCGTCGACCGTCCGGTTTGCGAGCTTGTTCGCGGGGCCGGGACAGAATTTTGCCCAGCCGAGCGGAAAAAGCCCCACGCCCCACATATGGGTGGTTCCCAACTCGAAATGTATCGGCAGCGAACTTGGTCCGGTGGCGGTCAACCGGGCATTGCTCAGCCGGTCGATGCCAGGTGCACCGGCAGTAGGCCGGTCGCCGGCAAAGAAGCGCAGATTGGCCCATTCCGGCTGGAGCAGGTCCTTGACCCGCTTGCCATCGGCAACCGTGAAATCGGCGCGATAAAAGGAGGAGAAACACCCCTGCAGATCGGGCGGCGCTGAATAGAAATGAACGTCGATCTGGCAATCCATCCAATGCGTTCCCGTTCGCATTTTCCGGTCAATGATCGGAATGCAATGGTAGGTGCGAACCGGCTTCCTGGCTCGGCACCCCCATCAACTTCCCAATTTGCGTGAGCCTTCCGGAAAGGAACACGCAATCTCAGGCAGCGAGCGCCTTCTTGGCTTCGGCGATTATGGTCGCGAAGGCGGCGCCTTCGTTCATCGCGAGATCGGCCATGACCTTTCGATCGAGTTCTATGCCGGCCTTCTTCACGCCATGCATGAACTGCGAATAGGTCAGGCCTTCCGCACGAACCGCGGCATTGATCCGCTGGATCCACAGCGCACGGAAATTGCGCTTTTTGACCTTGCGGTCGCGATAGGCATATTGGCCGGCCTTTTCGACTGCCTGGCGGGCAATGCGAATCGTGTTCTTGCGCCGACCGCGATAGCCCTTGGCCTGGTCGAGAATGCGCTTGTGCTTGGCGCGCGTCGTAACGCCGCGTTTGATGCGAGGCATGTGCTAGTACTCCTGTCTCAGTCGAGCCCGTAGGGCGCCCACTTCTTGATCACCTTCGCATCGGCGTCGGAAATCACGTCGGTCCCACGGTGCTGGCGGATGTACTTGGCATTGTGGCTGATCAAACGGTGGCGTTTACCAACCGCGCCGTGCTTGATCTTGCCGGTGGCGGTGAGCTTGAAACGCTTCTTCACACCGCTCTTGGTCTTCAGTTTGGGCATTTTCGTCTCCTGTCGGGGACACGCTGGACCAGCCCTGGCAGCCCTTTCAGCCAGGCCGGCTCGTGAATCACGTGTCTGTGAAGCGCGCGCCTTTAAGCGCGGACGGCCCAAAAGGCAAGGGTTTCAGTGGCCGAACACCTTGCAGCCGGATTCCCGGACGAAGCGCGCAAAATCGCCATGAGCGATCAGTGGGAAGGCCTGAAAATCCTCGCCGAGATAGAGGTATGCCTGTGCCTGCAAGCTGCTTCCGTCAGCCAGCAATGCCGAAACGGCCGTCCGAAAATAGTCGGCGCCCTCATAGGCGTCGAGCTCGTCGAGCCAAGCGGGATCGTCCGGACAATCGATAACTTCGCCATAAGCGCGGCCCGCCAGTCCCGGGACCAGAAGCGGGTAACAGCCGCGCTCTTCCTCCTCGGCCAAGCGCAATTCGCCCGCGACACTGGCTGGCTTGCCTGGGCCGATTCCGGTGCGCAGTCTTGCCGCCTCTCCTCGCGCCAGGCCTTCGAGCAACGTGCCGTAGACGAAGATATTCAACAATCGCGCTCCTCAGTGATGGCAGGCCAGCGCCTCAAGCACGTCTTCAAGCCGGGCAGGATCGCCCAGCGCCAGCACATGGCCGTCCGATCCGGCATGAAGCGGTTCGCCGTTCCAGTCGCACATCGTCCCGCCAGCACCTTCGACAATCGGGACAAGCGCTGCAAAATCATACACTTTCAGGCCGGCCTCGCAGACGATGTCGAGATGGCCCGAAGCCAGGGTGGCGTAATTGTAGCAATCGCCGCCCATTACCATACGCCGGTGGTCGGTCCTGGCGGCAAGGGCCATGAAATGGGCACCGTCATGATCGTCGAAATAGTGCGGACCGGTGGTTGCGAGGGTCGCCTGCGCCAGCTCGCGGCAAGGCCTCGTCGCAACCGGCTTGCCATTGAATGTGGTCGGCCGTCCGGCCACGCCAAGCCAGCGTTCCCCAAGGACTGGCTGGTCGATGATCCCGAGCACAGGGAAACCGTCGACCAACAGGGCGATCAGGGTGCCGAAGATCGGCCGGCCGACCAGAAAGGCGGCGGTGCCATCGATCGGATCGAGGACCCATTGCCGACCGGATCGGCCGTCTTCGCTGCCGAACTCTTCTCCTGTAACTCCGTCTTGCGGCGCCTCGGCCTTTAGGATCCGCCGCATCGCTTGTTCGGCTTCGCGGTCGGCCAGGGTCACCGGGGTGGCATCGTCCTTGCGCTCATGACCGACACCATTGCGGAAATAGGGCCGAATGACCCCTCCGGCTGCATCGGCCAGCCGGTTGGCAATGGCGATTTCCGTATCCAGCTTCATCCGGAGTCCTTCACTCGCCGGCCGGAATCGCCACCGGGTCACCTTCGTCGTGCAACCTGATAATGATGGCGCGGATGCCTCCGGGGCCCGCCCGCGGAGTATGGACGGTGCGGCCTGGAATCACGAAGCTTTCGCCCGCTTGCAGTACGCGCGGCTCCTGTCCGTCGACGTCGAGCACGGCGCTGCCCTCGATCACGTAGAGAAACTCCTCCCAGGGGTGGAAGTGCGGTTCGCCTACTGAATTGGGAGGCAGCCGCAAGTCGGCGACGATCAGCTCATGACCGGGGGCGGCGGCAGTCGCTTCGCGGAAAATTTCGTTCGAGCCGATCGGAGGAATGTATCCGGGGGGGGCATGATGGGATGGCGCCGCCGGACACGCCGCCAGCAACAGGCCGAGGGGCACGAGGGCGAGAGGCCGGGCTTCGCGCATCACCTCAGTCGAACAGCGAGGAAACGCTGCTCTCATCGGCGATCCGGCGCACGGCCTCGCCGATCAGCGGGGCAATGGTGAGCGTGCGGATGCTTTTCGAATCCTGGGTTGCGTCGGTGGCCAGGATTGTGTCGGTTATCACCAGCTCCTTGAGCGCCGATTTGTTCACGCGCGCCACCGCACCTCCCGAAAGCACGCCATGCGTAATATAGGCCGCGACACTCTTCGCGCCCGCATCGAGCAGGGCCTGGGCCGCATTGCACAGCGTTCCGCCCGAATCGATAATGTCGTCGATCATGATGCAGGCGCGCCCCTTCACATCGCCGATGATGTTCATGACTTCGGATTCGCCCGGGCGCTCGCGCCGCTTATCGACGATCGCCAACGGAGCATTGTCGAGCCGCTTGGCGAGTGCGCGGGCCCTGACCACGCCCCCGACATCGGGCGAAACCACCATGAGATCGCCATCTCCGTAGCGAGCCTGGATGTCCGCGGCCATGACCGGGGCGGCAAACAGATTGTCGGTCGGGATATCGAAGAAGCCCTGGATCTGGCCAGCATGGAGATCGACCGCCAGAACGCGGTTTGCCCCGGCCTGGGTGATGAGGTTTGCCACCAGCTTGGCCGAAATCGGCGTGCGGGATCCCGATTTGCGATCCTGCCTTGCATAGCCGAAATAGGGAATGACGGCGGTGATGCGTTTGGCGGAAGCGCGCCGCAGCGCGTCGATACAGATCAGCAGTTCCATCAGATTGTCGTTGGCTGGGTAGCTGGTCGACTGGACCACGAACACGTCCTGACCGCGGACGTTCTCGTGAATCTCGATGAAAATTTCCTCGTCGGCGAAGCGCCGCACGCTCGCATCGGTCAGCGGGATTTCGAGATAGGCCGCGATGGCCCGGGCGAGCGGCAGGTTCGAGTTGCCGGCCATGATCTTCATCGCGGTACGCTCCCGTAATGGCGTCAGGAATCACCTGCCAGCGGCTCTAGCCGAGCGTCACATGATTGCAACCTGAAGCAAGGCGCACCTTGTTGAAACAAGAACTCCAGCGCGCTGTTCAGAAGTGGCGGTGTTCGCCCTTCACCCAGCGAACCGTGCCGGAACTCGCCCGCATGACCACGCTTTCCGTGGTCATGAGTCCGCCCTTGAGCCGCTTCACGCCGTCGAGCAGCGATCCGTCGGTCACGCCGGTCGCGGCAAAGATGCAATCACCCCTGGCCAGGTCTTCGAGCGAGTATATGCGGTCAAGATCTTCGATCCCCAATTTCCTCGCCCGGGATTTCTCGTCTTCGTTGCGGAACAGCAGCCTGCCGTTGAATTGCCCGCCGACGCAACGCAGTGCCGCCGCCGCCAGGACGCCTTCGGGCGCGCCGCCAGACCCCATATAGAGATCGATCGTAGTCTCGGGATTGGTCACCGCGATCACGCCTGCGACATCGCCGTCGGGGATCAGCTGGATGCCGCAACCGATCGCCCGCAGCTCAGCTATCAGTTCGGCGTGTCGCGGACGGTCGAGTACGCAGGCGATGATCTCCGAAGGCTTCACCCCTTTCGCCTTGGCAACCGCCGCGACATTTTGCGTCGGGCTCAACTCCAGGCTGACAATGTTCTGGGGGTAGCCCGGACCGACCGCCAGCTTTTCCATATAAACGTCGGGCGCATTGAGCAGGCAGCCTTCTTCCGCTGCGGCGAGCACGGCCATCGCATTGGCCCCGGCCTTGGCGGTAATCGTCGTGCCTTCGAGCGGATCGAGCGCGATATCGATCTTGGGGCCCCTGCCGGGCGCACCGCCCACCTTCTCGCCGATATAGAGCATCGGGGCCTCGTCACGTTCGCCTTCGCCGATTACGACCGTTCCGTCGATCAGGAGCTCGTCGAATGCCTTGCGCATGGCTTCGACCGCGGCGGCATCGGCAGCTTTCTCGTCGCCTCGCCCGACAAGCCGCGACGCCGCGACCGCCGCCGCCTCGGTTACCCGGACCATTTCCAGGACTAGCACCCGGTCGAGAACGTGACTTGCTGCCGGCTCGCTTGAAGGTGTTGCGGATTTTGCGTTCATGGTCGATTCAGCCCCGGAAGCGAGTCTGCCCAGCGTTAGGGATTGGATTGGGGAATGTCGAGAATGTGGAAGCGATTGGGCATCGTGGGCTTGGCCCTGTCATTTCCCATTACGCCGCTGGTCGCGCAGGGAATCCAATACCGATACGATTTCGAGCAGGACGATGAGGCCGAAGAGCAGGACGTCACGGCCGAACAGGCGCTGAGCGAGAACCAGAACCGCTACGGCCCGCCTGCACCAAGGAGGAACTGCCGGCAGAGTCCCGAAAACGCGGAAATCGTGGTCTGCGCGGAAGAAGAACAGGATTACTCCGAATTCCGGGTGCAATCGACGGCGGAACTCGATCCCGAGGGCAGGGAAGGAACCAATGACGGACTTCCCCGGGCGCCCGACGTGGCGGGCGAAGGGATCTTCCAGGGCGAAGGATCGATAAAGTTCGGCAGCGTGCCACCGCCGGCGATTATGGTCGATTTCGAGGAATTGCCCGAGGCGCCCGAAGGTTCGGATGCGGACCGGATCGGCAAGGGACAAAAGCCGACCGAATAGGCTGCGCCCGCTCAGCCCAGGATCGGCATCACCAGAGGCGGCTCGACCAGGCTCGTCGAGCTTTCGAGCAATTGCAGGGCTTGGTCCACGGCACTCTGCGGACCCTCATGGGTCACCATCGCAATCAGCACCTCGCCGCCTTCCTCCGGACGGCCCTGCTGGATCAGGCTTTCGATCGAAACCCCGGCGTCGCGCATCGCCGCCGAGATTTCCGCGAGCACGCCGGGCCGGTCGGTCACCGTAAATCGAATATAGGCCCGAACCGGGCGGTGACCCGCATCGCCTTTGGGCAGGGCAACGAGATGTTCCGCCGGGACCGAAAACGGCGACCCGGCATCGCCGCGCGCAATGTCGATCAGGTCGGCGACGACCGCACTGGCCGTGGGACCATCGCCGGCCCCGGCGCCTTCGAAGAGCAGGCGGCCGACGAAATCGCCCTCTGCCACGATGGCATTGGTCGGGCCGACAACATGGGCGAGCGGGTGCGAACGAGCGACAAGGCAGGGCTGGACCTGCTGGAACAACGCCAGCTGTCCGCCCTCGCCTTTCTCGACATCCGCCATCCCGACCAGCCTGATGACATAGCCTAGCGCAGCGGCCTGCCCGATATCGGCTGCCCTGATCCTTGCGATCCCCTCCGTATCGACAGCCTCGAAATCGATCTTCGAGCCGAACGCAATCGCCGCGAGGATCGAGAGCTTGTGGGCGGCATCGATGCCCTCGATGTCGAAGGTTGGATCCGCTTCGGCGTAGCCCAGGTCCTGGGCCTCCTTCAGCACGCCGGCAAAGTCGCGGCCGGTTTCTTCCATGGTCGAAAGAATGTAATTGCAGGTCCCGTTGAGGATCCCGAACAGGCCGCTGATCGAATTCGCGGCGGCACCTTCGCGAAGGCCCTTGATGATCGGAATTCCGCCAGCAACCGCGGCTTCGAATTTGAGCGCGACCCCTGAATTCTCGGCAAGCTGCGCGAGTTCGGTGCCATGATGGGCGATCATCGCCTTGTTCGCGGTCACTACCGACTTGCCGGCCTTGAGCGCCCTTCTTGCCAGCGCCAGCGCGGGTCCATCCGAGCCGCCGACAAGTTCCACCACGACATCCACGTCGCCGCGGCCGGCCATCGCTGTCATGTCGTCTTCCCAATCGATCGAAGAGAGGTCGACTCCGCGGTCCTTGTTCCGGTCGCGCGCGCTCACCGCGACAATCTCGACCGCACGTCCCGCCCTCTTTGCGATCAATCCGCCATTGACGGCAAGCAATCGGATGACGCCTGCTCCGACTGTTCCCAATCCGGCCAGTGCTATTCTAAGCGGTTCAGCCATCTGTCCCTCGCAATCCGCCGCGCGCGTTAGGACAGGCGGAGATCAAAGACCAGAGCTAGTGTGCAACGAGGATGGCAGGCCTATAGGCCGCGGCTTCGATTTCGCTTGCAGGGGCCAAGTTCGCTCATCACGACCTGGTAATCCTCCAGCGCCCTCCTCCTTGAAACCTCGTTGTCGGAGATATTTGCCGAAGCCGGCAGCTCGGACGGCAGAAAGCATGCAAGGCGGTGCCAGGCCAGGGTTTCCCGTTCCGGCGGGCGAGCCGACTGGTCGACCAGTTCGGACCAGGCAACTCCCCATTGCGGAGCCATGCCCGGCCGGCGCATGACGGTAAGCGAGACCGGCGTACCCTCGGCCGTTTCGAGGAACAGCTGGGTTTCCGATTCGCCCGCAAGGTTCCCGGCAATGGAGATTGCCTCCCTGATCGCCTCGATATGCGGCGGCGCTTCCGGTTGTGCGACTTCGCGCAATACCGCCCGGATGCGGGCCTCCTCGTCAGGGCCGGCCGTGGAATAGGAATCGGGTGTGAGCAATTGCAGCTCACCCGGCCGCCCGGGCACCTCGCGTCCAAAGAAGATGAATTCACTGTCCTTGAGCTTGGGAGGTCTGCCCCTGGAATCGAGCGGCAGGTCAGCCAGCAATCGAAGCGACTGCCCGATCGCTGCGCTCCCGGCAAGCAGCGCCTGGGTTTCCGCCTCGAGATAGAGTCGGACATGGCCGGGCAGGAGCCCCGGGGAGTTTTCGGGACTCACTGTGGCCTGCTTGCGAATCTTCGCCTTCACCACGAGATTCGCCTGTTCGGAAAGGTCGACAAGGTCGGCATAGGTGAAGGGAGACGTGCTCGGCGGAAGCTGTTGTGCCGCCGAAGGAACAGCCCCCGACAGCACCGGCGCCAGCAACGCCAGCACAGCGAGGAGCGTTTTTCTTGCTGCATGTTTTCCCGCGATTTTCATGGGTTTCCTCCGGCTGGAACGGACTCTGTTGCGAGAGATAGGTGCACTGCCATGGCGCCCTCAAGTCAAGCCGGTCAGCTGTGAATTGGCGGTTAACCGATAAAGGGTTTGCCCATGCTAAGCTTCGTCGCTAAGACGCCCGGAAACCGAGGCTGGATATTAACAACAGCCCAGACAAGGCCCTGCCGGGTCATTCGGGGTCCCCGGTGGGCTTCCGGCTTGGCCGGCAGGGTGGACAAGCTTTAACGTTGCCTGTCGGGGCAATTGCCCTGATACGGGTGAGAGCCCGGCCCGACGGGTGAGTGAAATGGAGTGATGCGACTGAATGGCCTACGCTGACCAATCCATGAGCGGCAACCGCGTTGTCGCCCTGATCATCGTTGCCCTCATTCACATCGTCGTCGGCTACACGCTGGTGACCGGACTGGCCTATTCAGCGGCCAAGAAGATCATCGAGCGCGTGACGACGGTCGATATTGAAGAGCCCGAACCCGAACCCGAGGAAGAGCCGCCGCCCCCGCCGGAGCCCGAAAACGTGCCTCCGCCGCCGGTTGCGCCGCCTGCGCCGATCAATATCAATCCGGCCCCGGCACCGATCGATACAACGCGGTTCATCCCGCCGCCCGCGCCGGTCGCTCGCGTGGTCCCGCCACCCGCGCCACCGGCCCCGCCACCGCCGCGGTTCCAGCCGAAGGATCCCGAGCCGCGCGGCAATCCGAGCAATTGGGCGACCCCGAACGACTATCCGCGCCGTGCGCTTCGCGAGGAGCGCGAAGGGGTGTCCGGATTCCGGGTTACCGTGAATACCGAAGGTCGCGTCACGGACTGCCAGATCACCCGTTCGAGCGGCCACGCCGATCTCGACGAAGCGACCTGCGCCAATATCACGCGCCGCGCCCGGTTCCGTCCGGCAACCGACGGGAACGGCGAGGAGACCGTGGGTTATTATTCGAATTCCGTTCGTTGGGTCATTCCCGATTGATCGACCCGTTGAGTTTTTGAGTTTCTATTAGAAGAGGACTACCCGCATGCTTATCGAATTCCTGGCAGCCGCGGAGGCACCCCAGAATCAATTCGGCTTCATGGAAGCCATGGAACAAGGGGGCCCGATCGCGTGGTCGATCCTTGGCGTTCTGGTCATCATGTCCGTTGGCTCTTTCTATATCCTGATCACCAAGCTGCTCGAGCAAGGCAAGATCATGCGCGAGTTCAAGGACGTCCGGACCAAGTTCTGGTCCGCGGCTACGCTGAACGAAGGCGCGAGCCGCCTGCCCAAGAATAGCGCCTGGCGACAGATCGTCGACGATGGCCTGGCCGCTGAAGAGCAGCACAACAAGATGACCGACAGCCTCGAGGCCCATGACTGGCTCCACGGCTCGCTGGCGCGTTCAGAGGCGACGATCAACAACAAGCTCAACACCGGCCTGCCGTTCCTGGCAACCGTCGGCGCGACGGCGCCGTTCGTCGGCCTGCTCGGCACGGTGATCGGTATCTACCGCGCGCTGATCGGCATCGCGATTGCCGGTTCCGCGTCGATGGACAAGGTCGCCGGTCCGGTCGGTGAGGCCCTGATCATGACCGCCATCGGCCTGCTCGTGGCCGTTCCCGCGGTGCTCGCCTACAACTGGCTGCAAGGCCGCAACAAGCGGATCGCCGAATTGCTGACCGGTTTCTCGACCGACGTGCTGGCCAACATCGCGTCCAAGGGAACCGTCAAGCCTGCCGTGCTGGCTCCGGCCCGTCCGGCGGCCCGGCCGGCGGCAGCCGCTCCGGCGAAGGCCTGAGCGAGGTCGCCAAGCGCACCTGCGGCGGGCCGGTTCGCAGCTGGCCTGCCGCATGCGTTACTTGAAGTTTGAGAATAGGATATAGGACATGGCCATTTCAGCAGGCGGTGGAGACGTTGAGACCCCGATGTCGGATATCAACACGACGCCCCTCGTGGACGTCATGCTGGTGCTTCTGATCATCTTTCTGATTGCGATCCCGGTCGCGATCCAGTCGGTTGAGAAGCTCCAGGTTCCGATTTTCGTGTCCGTCGAATCGAAGGACAAGGTCGAGAACCTTCAGATAACGGTGAGTTCGACCGATGCCGCCGGCATCAGTCCTGCGACACCGGGGAGGCCATCCCAAGGCTTTGCCGGAGCGTCGCGCGAGGGCGAATGCCGGGTGTTCTTCAACAACATCACTCCCGTCGATTCGCAGGAGCTGTACGACCAGGCTTACAAGCGCCTGCAGAACCAGGTGGATCGTGTCGGCGGCGAAGAAGCCATGATGCAGAATCCGGAGCTTATCCCGCAGGTCCATATACGGGGTGACGCCAATGCACCCTGGCGCTGCGTCGCGGGCGTGATCTACACGGTGCAGATGGCCGGCTATCCGATCGTCGGATTCATATCCAACCCGGTTGATCCCAACGGCTGAGCAATCGGCTTGGCAACGAGACTTTAGGAGTATTCCCCATGGCAATGTCAGGCGGCAAGGATGATGGCTCGCCGATGATGGAAATCAACACGACGCCGCTTATCGACGTCATGCTGGTGCTCCTCATCATGTTCATCATCACGATCCCGGTGGCGACGCACTCGGTCGATATCGACCTGCCCGCGAGCCAAGACAATCCCGAGCCTCCGCCGGTCGATCCGATCAAGAACAAGATCGTACTGACTGTACGGGGCGAGATCCTCTGGAACGGCGAGCCGATCAGCGGTGGCCAGCTGCAGGAAAATCTCAACAGTTCGAAGCTAATCAATCCAGAGCCCGAGCTGCAGTTCGAGCCGGAAGCGCTGGCAAGCTACGATCTCTCCGCCAAGGTTCTCCAGGTGATCAAGGCTTCCGGCGTCACCAAGTTCGGCTTCGTCGGAAACGAGAAATATCGCAGCTTCGGCAAGGACAGCGGCTAGGCTCCGCTGGCTCCGGCAGTAACGGTATCAAGGGGCGGCTTCGGTCGCCCCTTTTTTCACCCTCGATATGCCTCACCCACAATCCGGGAAATGTTCCTTCCACGCTCTCGAGTTTAATGTTATACTATAACATTGACCCAGATTGACTGGTGGGAGAATGGCGGTGCCACGGGTTCGATACAGCACCAACAAATGGCGCAACGCCCAGGTTGCAAGGCCTATTTGGGAGATAAACACCACTCCACTGATCGATATCCTGCTGGTGCTCCTGATCATGCTCATCATCACCATCCCGATGCCGCCCCATTCGCTCGATGTCGACCTGCCCGGCCGGCCACCCATCGGAACAAGCGTCGAGAAGACGGTGAACAAGATTGTCGTTACCCGAGCCGGCGCAATCGAATGGAATGGCCGGGAAGTGACGGAAGACGGACTCGTGGTGCTCCTGCATGCCTCGAAGGCCAATCCCGACGCCGAGCTCCATTTCGAACCCGAGGCGAATGCTGCGTACGGTACTTCGGCGAATGTGATCCGCCTGATCAAGGAGCAGGAGATCGAGAAATTCGCGTTTGTGGGAAACCAGAAGTTTCGCGCCTTTCCACGCGGAGACTAATCCTCGTTCTCCCGATCTCCGACCGGGAAGCCACGCATTGCGGCATCGGCCAGGCTTTCCGCTTCGAACAGCAATTCATCATCGACCGATCCTTGCGGCAGGCTCTCGCGACCGATCATGACCATCACTGGGACCGCCAGCGGGCTGACCCGGTCGAGTTCGACATGGCGGAGCATTCCCGCGGAGCGTTCCAGCAGGTCCGCCAGCCGCCCGACATCGGTCAGCCGCTGTCTTGCATCGGCCCAGGCCGCTTCGATCAACACGTGGTCCGGCTCGTATTTCCGTAACACATCGTAGATCAGGTCGGTCGAAAAGGTGACCTGCTTCCCGGATTTGCGCTTGCCCGGATGCTGCCTCTCGACGAGGCCCGAAATCACCGCCACTTCGCGGAATGCCCGTCGCAGCAAGTGTGATTGCTGGACCCAATCGACGAATTCGCGGGTGAGGATATCGGGTGACAGCAAGGGCGCTGGGTCTCTGACCGGCTGCAAGCCCCACACACCCAGCGAATAGTCGTTCGCCACGAACCCGCCCGGCTGGAGGCCGCGCTCTTCCATCCTGCGCGTGATCAACATGCCGAGCGACTGGTTCGCATTCCAGCCCTCGAAAGTATAATAGACTGAATAATGGAGGCCTTCGTGCGGAAAGCTCTCGACCAGCAACTTGCCGGGACCCGGCAGCTCGCTGCGCCAGTCCTGCATCTCGAGCCATTCGCGAACGTCGTCGGGGAAGCGTGCCCAACCTGCCCGATCCGACAGCAGCACTCGAACCCGTTCGGAAAGATGCGTGGTAAGCGGCATCCTCGCGCCCATATAGGAGGGTATGGTCGCGCCCTTCTTTGCCGCCCGCACGACCATGTCGAGCTCTTCGATTCGCTCGAGTTCGAGATGCATCCCGGCAAAAATGAAGGTGTCGCCCGGCGATAGCGATGCGGCGAACCCTTCTTCGACCTTGCCCAGCGCGCGCCCGTTGCGGAAGCGAACCGTGAGCATTTCGGAATCGACAATGATCCCTGCATTCATGCGAAAACGTTGGGCATGCTCGGGATGGGCCAGCCGCCATGTTCCTCCGCCGTCACGCACGATCCGCTTGAACCTGTCATAGGCTTCAAGCGCATAGCCGCCGGTCGCAACGAACCGCAACACACGCTCCCAGTCGTCCTTGCCAAGCCAGGCATAGGCCTGGGACGACCGGACTTCCCTCAGCAGCGCGTCCTGATCGAACGGACCCGCGCAAGCCCGGCACAGCACATGCTGCGCAAGCACGTCGAGGCTGCCCTTACGAAACTCCTCCCCGTCGCGGCGCCCTTCGTCGACCGCTTCCTTCGCCGCCATCGCTTCGAGGAACTCGAAGCGGTTGCCCGGCACGAGGATGGCGCGGCTCGGCTGGTCGAGGCGATGGTTGGCCCGCCCGATCCTCTGCAAAAGTCGCGAGCTGCCTTTTGGCGCGCCCATCTGGACGACGCAGTCGACATCGCCCCAATCGACCCCGAGGTCGAGGCTGGCCGTGCACACAAGGGCCCGCAATTCGCCGCGCGCCATGGCCCCTTCGACCTTGCGCCGCGCTTCCCTGGACAGCGAGCCATGGTGGATGCCGATCGGGAGATTGTCCTCATTGGCGTCCCACAGCTTCTGGAACAGGAGTTCGGCCAGGAAACGGGTGTTCGCAAACACCAATGTCGTGCGATTGCGGGCAATTTCTTCCATTAGCTGGGGGATCGCCCAGGTCGCGGCATGCCCTCCCCAGGGCACCCGCTCTCCATCGGGAAGGAGGATGGCCAGTTCCGGTTCGGCACCACGTTCGCCGTCGACCAGCTCGACCGTTTCGATCTCGCCAAATGGCGCCAGCCATGAACGGAACGCGTCGGAATTTGCCACGGTTGCCGAAAGCGCCACTCGCTGCAGGTCGGGAGCGATCGCCTGCAAGCGCGACAGGGCCAGCGCGAGCAAGTCTCCCCGCTTCGACGTAGCGAAGGCATGGATCTCGTCGATCACCACGCGCTTCAGGGAACGGAACAGCTCGAAGCTGTCGGGGTAGGACAACAGCAGCGAGAGCGATTCCGGCGTGGTCAGCAGGACATGTGGCGGGCGGCTGCGCTGGCGTCGCTTGCGTTCGGGCGGCGTATCGCCGCTGCGGATCTCGACCCGGATCGGGAGGCCGATCTCTTCGATCGGGGTTAGGAGGTTGCGTTGGACATCGTGCGCCAGCGCCTTGAGCGGTGACACATAGAGCGTATGCAACCCCTCGGCGGGCGGACGGGCATCAACTCTGGAACAGAATTCCGCCAAGGTCGGCAGAAAGCCGGCCAACGTCTTGCCGGCGCCGGTATCGGCGACGAGCAGCGCGTGCTGACCGCGCTTGGCAACAGCGAACATCGCTCGCTGGTGATCGCGAATGCGCCACCCACGCGCGGCGAACCAGCTTTCGATTTCGGGAGGAAGCCTACGACCCCGCATGCAGGGACAGGAGCATATTCGAATTCACCGCGATAGTCCGGTGTTGTCAGTCGGACTTTTCCGGTCGCCCGCCCCCGGCCAGCTTTAGCAGTCCGACGACACTCGAACCGAGCCGGATCAATGACATAATCTGCGAAGGCGGCACGTTCAGCATCTGCTGGTACCAGCGATCGACCGTCGAAACGAATTCGTGCATACTTTCGAGGCGCTTGCGGACAATCGGGCTGATCTGGGGATCGTCGATATCGGCCATGGCATCCCCGATTGCCGCGACCATCGGGTCAATCTCGCGCTCCTTGCGCCCCTGGGCGATCTTGGTCGCCATTTGCCAAAGGTCGGATTCGGCTTCGTAATGATCGCGCCGGTCGCCCAGCACCGGAACCTTGCGGACGAGTTTCCAATTGAACAATTCCTTGAGGCTGTTCGACACGTTCGAGCGGGCCATGCCGAGCCTTTCGGCGATATCCTCGGCCGTGAGCGGTCGCTCCGAAAGGAAAAGCAGCGCCTGGATCTGCGCCACCGATCGATTGACGCCCCATTGGCCGCCGAGATCGCCCCAACGCAGAATGAATTGCTCGACCGCGGGAGGCAGTCTTTCCTCGCTTTTGAATATTTCTGTCATAACAGAAATATGTGACAACGAAGTGGTTGCGTCAAGCTCGCCCGCCGCTGGAGCCCCATCGGTCCGCCTGCGGGCCTATTCGACCTCTTCGAGCCCACCTTCGAGCGGAGTCTCGGTGAGCCCAGGGTCCCAATCCTCCTCGACCTCTTCCGAGTCCTCCCACTCCGCCTCGAGCGCAGCGGCGGTCAGTTCGGCATATTCGACTTCGTTCATGCCGAGCAGCGACAACATGCGCGCACGTTCGGCGGGACTGAGATCGTCGACCTTGCGGGCCTGCGGTATCGTGTCGAGATTCATCACGAAGCGGGTACCCGCTTCCGCAACCTGCCCGACCGCGGCCGGGATCATGTCCGGAATCTTGGCCATGACCTGCGGATCCATCATCACGGCCATCATCGAGCCGGCATATTTACTTCCGGCCGGCGTGGCGAAGAATGCGTTGATCTGGGCAAGCTCGGCAGCATCGAAACGCTTGGCATAGGCCCTGGCCAGCCCATCGCGATAGAAGGGCTCGATCCTGTCGAGCAGTGCACTGATCTCGAGAAAGGCAAATTCGACCATCTTCGAATTGCGTTCCTTTTCATCGGGATCGAGCATTGTCGCGACGGCCTCCAGATTGCCCTCACTGACATTCTCAAGATCGGTCTCGAGGAGGCCCGTCAGGTCAGCGACCCGCTCGGCCGGTCCCGGTTCCATCACAGCCATGATCCTGTCGGCCAGCGGGCCAAAGGATTCCTGCATCGCCTTGCCATAGGCCCCGGGGGGCATGAGACTGTCAGCCACCTGCCGCGCCGCAGGGAGCCTGGCCTCTTCCTCGGCAGTCAGCGGATCGGCCTTGAGCACGTCCTTCATGATCGTGATCGGGTTGGGACCGTCGCCGAAAATGTCGCTCAGGTCCTGGGCGGCCGCCGGCGATGAACCGAGCGCAAATGCCGCGGCAAAGACTAGCGCCTTGGATTTCATGACTGGAACTCCCCTCATTTCACCCGATTCTGCCTCGGGAAGGCCATGGAATCAATGACCGGCCTGCTCTCCGCGTTCGAGCCCCGACAGCATGAGCTGTTCGTCGATCTGGGCGACCAGCCGGGCAAGGCCTTCCCTGCTGTCGCTCTCGGCGCGGGCAACCAGCACATCCTGCGTGTTCGAGGCCCTGAGCAGCCACCAGCCGTCCGCGGTTGAAACGCGGACGCCATCGGTGTCGTTCACATCCGCACCGCTATGCGATAGCCGCTCCTTCACTTCGTCGATCGCGGCGAATTTGCGGCTTTCATCGACCTGGAAGCGCAGTTCAGGCGTATTGATCATCTGCGGCATTTCCGACCGCAATTGGGTTACCGATTTGCCCAGCCGCGCCGAGGCTGCGATCAGCCGCACCCCGGCATAGAGCGCATCGTCGAAGCCGTAATAGTCGTGCGCGAAGAAGATGTGCCCGCTCATCTCGCCCGCCAGCGGCGCGCCGGTTTCCTTCATTTTGGACTTAATCAGGCTGTGGCCGGTCTTCCACATCACCGGCTCGCCGCCACACGCGGCAATGTGATCGTAGAGCGCGCGGCTGGCCTTGACATCGGCGATAATCGTGGCCCCTGGTATCAATCGCAGCAGGTCTTCGGCATAGATCGAGAGCAGCTGGTCGCCCCAGATCACCCTTCCGCGTCCGTCGATCGCGCCGATCCGGTCACCATCGCCGTCGAAAGCAATTCCGAAATCGAGCTTCTTCTCCGCGACCATTGCGCGAAGATCCTCCAGGTTTGCCTCGACCGTGGGATCGGGATGATGATTGGGGAAATTGCCGTCGACATCGGTGTAGAGCAGGTGGTGTTCACCCGGCAGGCGCGCGGCCAACGCTTCAAGTGCCGGCCCTGCCGCCCCGTTGCCTGCGTCCCAGCCGACCCTGAGCGTGGCGAGCTGCACCCGATCGATATCGCCAAGCCCGGTGAGCAACTTTTCGACGTAACTGTCCAGGACAGCGCGCTCCTCGACCCCGCCAACGCCATCGAGCCAGTCGCCCTCCGCCGCCATCCGTCCGATGGTGGCAATGTCCGCCCCGAAAAACGGCCGTCCCTGGAATACCATCTTGAAGCCATTGTAATTGGCGGGATTATGGCTGCCGGTTATCTGGATGCCGCCATCCACGTCATCGGCTGAGGCTTCCGCAAAATAGAGCATTGGGGTCGGCCCCATGCCGATCCTGACAACATCGCAGCCACTTGCCGTGAGCCCCTCCACAAGCGCGTGTTCAAGCAGGGGCGAACTGATCCGTCCGTCATACCCGACGGCAACCTTTGTGCCCCCTGCACGGCGCAACAGCGTCGCGAAACTGCGTCCGATGGCACGGGCATCCTCAGGCCCCAGAGTTTCTCCGATAATCCCGCGAATGTCGTATTCGCGCAGGACAGTCGGATCGAAATGATGCTTCATCATGCTTCTCGAGTCTCGTCGGGAAGTTCGTCGAGCAAGAGATCGCGCGCGGCATTGGCTTCATGCACCTGCGCATTCGTTCCGCCCCGGTCCGGATGGACCATGGCGAGTAGCCGGCGGTGAGCATCGATGATCTCCTCGCGCGAGGCGTTCGAACGAACCGCCAGCAATTTGCGGGCCTTGAAGACCGCCTGGGTCCGGGTCGTCCGGGCCATGAGAAACTCCCAGGGCCATTTGCCGGTGACAATCTTGCACCCGAAGATGACGACCGCAGCAAAGAATATCAGGCGCGTCATTGTCAGGCGGCGTCCACCTGGATGGCGGCGCGCTGCGGAACCGGCAAATGCAGGTTCGCGAGCAGGGCGCGCAATTCCTGGCGGGCCACGAGATGGCTGGTGCCGAGCTCGCCGAGATGGCCCTTGTCGAGCAGGGTCAGTCCCGACGGGAACAGCTCGCGATAGATCACCCGTTCGGAGAGCCCGTTGGCTACCCGGAACCCGACCCGCCGCGACAATTCGTTCAGCGCATCGTCGATCCGCTTCTGGTTGCGCGCTTCGACATGCTGGGTGCGGTTGCGCACCACCACCCAATCCATCTCGCGGCGGTGTTCCTTGATGGTTGCCATCGCCCGCTTCTTGCGCGCCTCCCAGATCAGCTCGGCATAGAAGCTGAGCCGCTTGACCTTGAAGTTTTCGGCATCGACCTGCCCGATCAGGTCGAAATCGACAAAGCTGTCGTTGAGTGGAGTCACCAGCGTGTCGGCCTCGGTGGCGACATGGCGGGCGAAGGGATCGTCGCGCCCTGGCGTGTCGAAGATCAGGAAATCGTGCGCTTCGCCCAGATGCGCCGCAATCGAATCGAGTTCGTCGGTCGAGGAGCCTTCGAACACGTCGAAACTGGCCCCGGGCAGCGTCACGTTCCGGCGCCGCTCCGTCTCCGCGCGGTTTTCAAGATAACGGAACAGGGTGCGCTGGCGGGGATCGAGATCGAGTGCGGCGACCCTTGCGCCGCGATAGGCCAGCGCGATCGCGACATGGACAGCCGCGGTCGACTTTCCGGTCCCGCCCTTTTCGTTGGCAAATACGATGCGGTGCGGTCCGGCTTTGGTCACTTGGGGCGGGCTTTCTCTGCAGCCGAGGCGCGGCTAGGTTATGGAACAGGCATAGTATCGGAGGCCTGCTCGCATGCAAACCGTCAAGCACCTCTCATGGCTTCGGGAATCTGTGGAGAGATTGCGCGGAAGAGGCGAATTGGCCCTGGTCCCGACCATGGGAGCGCTGCACGAAGGACACCTGACCCTGGTTCGCCGGGCCAGGGAGCTGGCCCCGTCGGTCGCGGTTTCGATTTTTGTCAATCCCAGGCAGTTCGGGCCAGGAGAAGATCTTGCCGCCTATCCGCGCCAATTGGAGCGCGATTCGGAGCTGCTTGCCGCTGAGGGCGTCGACCTGTTGTGGGCCCCTCCGGTTACGGAAGTCTACCCGGAGGGATTCGCGACCGCGATTTCCGTTAGCGGGGTGAGCGAAGGCCTGTGCGGGGCATCGCGCCCTGGCCATTTCGATGGCGTGGCAACGGTCGTCGCGAAATTGTTCAACCAGGTGCAGCCCGACCTGGCACTGTTCGGCGAGAAGGACTGGCAGCAATTGGCGGTGATCCGCCGGATGGCGCGCGATCTTGATTTCACCCTTCCGCATGCCGACCGGATCATTGGGGTGCCGACCGTGCGCGAGGCTGACGGCCTCGCGATGTCGAGCCGCAACGCCTATCTTTCGCCCGACGAACGCAGTTCCGCCGCGGCGCTGCCGCTCGAAATGCGCGCGGCGATCGAGCGGATTGTCGCGGGCGAGCCAGTGGATGACGCTTTGGCCGAACTGGAGGCGACACTACTCGAGGCCGGCTTCGCCTCTGTCGACTATGCGACCCTGGCCGATGCGGTTAGCCTCGAACCGCTTGCCGCCACGATCCCAGAACCGATGCGCTTGCTGGTCGCCGCGCGGATCGGCAAGACGAGGCTGATCGACAACATGGCGGTGGAGGCGCAGACATGACCGAAGACGAATTCAGGAGCTATGTCGCGGCGTTCAACGCCAATGATTTCGAAGGCTTCGGACGTTTCTATGCCGACGATGTCGTGTTCGAACTGGGCGCGATGAAGCGGATCGACGGGCGCGAGGCGATCCTCGACTTCTATCGCGCAGTGAAGGCGCATATCACCGAGGTCGTGACACCGCTTGATGTCATCGTAACTCCATCGCGGATCGCGATGTATTGCCGCACGAGTTTCGATACGTTCAAGGACTGGCCCGATTTCGAGATCTGGCCGACCATGGCGGGCGACAGCAGGGTGGTCGAGACCATCGCCTGGTACGAGGTCGAAAACGATCGCTTCACCCATATCAGGGGCGCGCGCTTCAAGCCTTAATCCTGGAAGTTCGCTGGAGCGGGTAGCGGGGAACCGCAGTTGAACGAGCGCGAAGCGCGAGGACAATCGAACCCGCATCGCAACAGAAAGGCCGATGAGGAAAGGCTGGAGCGGGTAGCGGGAATCGAACCCGCATAACCAGCTTGGAAGGCTGGGGCTTTACCACTAAGCTATACCCGCGCTCAGCATTCTGACCGTCGCATTTTCCGAGCCGCAAATCATTCGATCTGCTTGAAAATACGTGGCGAGCGGCTCCCCTGCCACCAGAGGCCGAGTCCCGTCAACCCAAACCCGCGCCGGTCAGTCGCCTTCGAATTGCATGATCGCTTCGACTTCGATGCCGTTCTCGCGCAGCAGTTTCGATCCGTTCAGGTCGGGGAGATCGATCACGAACAAGGCGCGGTCGACCACCGCGCCCGCCTGACGGAGCAGCCTGGCCGCCGCCAGCGCAGTACCGCCGGTTGCGAGGAGATCGTCGACGATGATGATCCGCTCGCCCTCTTCGATCAGGGTCGGATCGATCTCGAGCCGGCTTTGGCCATATTCGAGCGAATAATCGATCCCGAGCGTCGGCACCGGGAGCTTGCCGGCCTTTCGCACCGGGACGAAGCCCAGCATCAAGAGCGAGGCGACGGCGGCACCGAAGATGAACCCGCGCGCCTCCAGCCCGGCGATCGCTCCGGCACCGACGGCATTGGCCCGCTTGGCGATGTGTTCGACGGCGGCGGTCAGTCCTTCGCCGCTTGCCAGCAGGGTCGTGATGTCGCGGAACAATATGCCTTTCTTCGGGAAGTCCGGAACCGTGCGGATCAGGCTCTTCAGTTGTTCGGGCGTCATCTCATCCTCCTATGAAAAACGCCCCTCGCATCCGATGGATGGAGGGGCGCATAGGCATCCTCTGGTTGTTTCTCAGGCCTGCTTCTTTTTTTTGTCGGCCCAGATATTCCGGTAAGCGAGATAGGCGAGCACGGTCGCAAACAGCAGGAAACCGAGCACCGGCCAGCCGGTCTGCAGCCGCTTTTCGAGCGTCGGCTCGGCCGCCCAGATCAGGAAGGCCGAGACGTCCTTCGCCATCTGGTCGACGCTCGCCTCGGTGCCGTCGGCATAGCTGACGATGCCGTCCGACAGCGGCGGCGCCATCGCCAGGTTGAGATTGGCAAAATAGGGGTTGTAGTAAAGACCCGCGCCCGGCCCCGATTCAGGGAATTTTTCAAGCTGCTCGGCCGGAACCTCCTGGTATCCGGTCAGCAGCGAGTAGACATAGGGGCCGCCATTATGGCGCGCCTTGGCGATCAGCGAAAGATCGGGCGGGCTGCCGGTTCCGGCATAGAGCACGGGCGGGAAGTAATCGGTCGCAAGGCCGGCTTCCGTGACCAGTTCGCCGGTATCGGGATTGTATTTCGGGATCTGGGATTCGGCCGCGATCGCCTTGATCTCGGCTTCGTTGTAGCCGAGCGCCTCAAGGTCGCGGAACGCCACATGCTTGAGCGCATGACAGGCCGCGCAGACTTCCCGGTAGACCTGGAACCCGCGCTGGAGCTGCTCGCGGTCGAAGGTCCCGAACCAGCCGTCGCTCTGGAAGCTGACGTCCCTTGGATGCTTGTGGAATTCGCTTTCGGCGGTGGGTTCGACGAAATAGCCCTGGCCCAGGACCGTAATCGCGCCCGAACCGAACGCGACCAGCGCGGCATAGGAGAAGAACAGGCCGACGAGGATGCCGATTGTGCGGATCATGGCGTTTCGCTTTCCTTCGCTCTGTTCGTTCAGCTCTTCGCGCCCGGCTTCGTGGCGTTATTCGGCCCCAGCACTGCCTCGGTGATCGAGAACGGCAGCGGCTTGGGCGTTTCCATCGCCGAGATCAGCGGCAGGAAGACCAGGAAGTGGAGGAAGTAATAGGCGGTCGCGAGCTGGCTCAACATCAGATAGGGCTCTTCGGCATGGGCCCCGCCGCAATAGCCGAGCACCAGCACCGACGGGATCAGGCCGAACCAGAAGAACTTCTTGAACATCGGGCGATAGGTGCCCGAGCGGACCGGCGAGGTGTCGAGCCAGGGCAGGAAGAACCACACCAGGATCGAGCTGAACATCGCCAGCACGCCCATCAGCTTGGCTTCGACCAGCACGATGCCGGTGAACGGGATGGTCAGGTCGACCGTGAACGCCCTGAGGATCGCGTAGAACGGCCAGAAATACCATTCGGGAACGATCAGCGCCGGGGTCGCCATCGAATCGGCCGGGATGTAATTGTCGGGATGGCCCAAGGCGTTCGGCATGAAGAACAGCAGCAGGCAATAGAGCAGCAGGAACACGCCGAGCCCGAAACCGTCTTTCGCGGTGTAATAGGGGTGGAACGGAACCGTGTCGCTTGCGCTCTTCACTTCGACCCCGGTCGGGTTCGACGATCCCGGGATATGCAGCGCCCAGATATGCAGGATCACAACACCCGCGATCACGAAGGGCAGCAGGAAGTGGAGCGAGAAAAAGCGGTTTAGCGTGGGATTGTCGGGCGCGAATCCGCCCAACAGCCAGACCTGGATCGGCTCTCCGACCACCGGAATCGCGCCGAACAGCCCGGTGATCACCTTGGCCGCCCAGAAGCTCATCTGCCCCCAGGGCAGGACATAGCCCATGAAGCCGGTCGCCATCATCAGGAGGAAGATCACCACGCCAAGCAGCCAGATCATTTCGCGCGGCGCCTTGTAGGAACCGAAATAGAAGCCGCGGAAAATGTGCAGGTAGATCACCACGAAGAAGGCCGAAGCGCCGTTGGCATGGGCATAGCGCATCAGCCAGCCCCAATTGACGTCGCGCATGATGTGCTCGACCGAATCGAACGCGACGGCGTCGTTCGCGGCATAATGCATCGCCAGGATCACGCCGGTGACGATCTGCAACACCAGGCAGAACCCGGCAAGGACGCCGAAATTCCACATGTAGTTCAGGTTGCGCGGAACCGGATAGCCGGCGCCGATCGCATTGTAGACCAGCCGTGGAAGCGGGAGCTTGTCGTCCATCCACTTCATGAACGGGTTGGTCGGCGCGTAATGGTTTGCCCAGGGAAAGCTCATCTCTACTCTCTTTCGCCTCAGCCGATTTTCACGACGGTGTCGGAAGTGAATTCATAAGGCGGCACTTCGAGGTTCTTCGGCGCCGGGCCTTTGCGGATGCGCGCGGCCGTATCGTAATGCGAACCGTGGCAGGGGCAGAAATAGCCGCCGAATTCCCCGCGCGGTTCGGTCTCGCTCGCGCCCAGCGGGACGCAGCCGAGATGGGTGCAGACCGCCATGGTGATCAGCCAGTTCTCGCGCCCTTCGAGCGTGCGCTCAACGAGGGTCTGCGGGTCGCGCAGCGAAGCGACGTCGACGTCCTTCGCCTGGGCGATCTCGGCCGCGGTGAGATTGCGGATGAAGACCGGCTGTTTGCGGAAGGCAACCTTGATCGCCTGGCCTTCCTCGATCGCGCCGATGTCGACTTCGGTGGTGCTTTCGGCAAGCACGTCCTTCGAAGGTGCCATCTGGCTGATCAGGGGGAGCAAGGTAATGACCGCTCCCGTGCCTGCCGTCGCCACTGCTGCGATATTGATGAAGTCGCGGCGCCGGACGCCTTCGCCATCTGCCACATTGCCTGCAGCAGGATCAGCGGTGCCACTCATTTCTGCCATCAACCTTGCCTTGCCTGTCCGTATCGGAAAACGAGGATCGCCCCGACACCTGAAATTTCATTCCCGTCGTGCTTCCAGGACCCCCCGGGTGCAAGCCCCTGCGCAGGTCTCTTGCCTGTTGCGGGAGCCGACTTGGGCGGGCTGATAGACGAGCGGGCGGTCAATGCCAACAGGCATTTTGGCGTTTTGCGACAGCTTCGCAGCTGGCGAATGGAAGGCCCCTATCCGGCCAGGCCGATGAGGGAGAATTGCCGCCCGTAATTGGCTTCGCCGCGATGGGTGGAGCGGCGATAGGAATAGAAGCGATCCTCGTCCACATATGTGTCGAGACCAAGCTTCTCGACCTGTCCGACACCGCTGGAAACGAGCCGCGAGGCCACATAGGCCTCAAGGTCGAACTGCTGGTGCCCTGGGCGGCCCGGCTTGAAAAACCGGCCGTCGTCCGGATCGAATTGCTCCGCGAAGTCATTGCCCACTTCGTAACTCGCCTGGGCGATGGCCGGGCCAATGGCGGCACGGATGCGATCCGCCCTTGCGCCAAGCAGCTGCATCTTTGCCACGGTCGCCTCCAGCACCCCGTCATGCGCGCCGCGCCAGCCGGTATGTGCCGCTCCGACCACGCCCGCACCCTTGTCTGCCAACAGGACCGGCGCACAATCGGCAGTGACTATTCCCAACAGGATGCCAGGGAGGTTTGTCGCCATCGCATCGGCTTTGGGGCGATGCTCGTCATCCCATGGTTGCCCGACAATCACGCACTCTGCCGAATGATACTGGTGGACCGCAACGATCGGCGCGCCAGGCAGGACGGCCTCGCCCGCAAGGCGGCGGTTTTCGGCAACGACAAAAGGATCCTCGCCCGATCCGTAGCCGACATTTAACCCGGCGACCGCGCCCGCCGACAAGCCGCCCTTGCGGGTCAGGAAGCCGTGCGGAATATCTTCCAGAATATCCGCCTTGATGGCTTCGACGTTAGCCAAGACTCTTGGCCACCTGCTCGTAAGTGTCGGGCGAGAGATTCGGCGAAGACGCAATCCGTTCGAGCTCGCCGCGCATCATTTCCGAGCGTTGCGGTTCGATCCGGCGCCAGCGGCCGAGCGGCGGGACAAAGCGCGCGGCGGTCTGCGAGTTGATCGGATCAAGCTGCAGGATGAGGTTTGCAATCATCCGATACCCTTCCCCGCTCGCCGCATGGAAGCCGTGCGGGTTGACCGCAAAGCCCATATAGAGCGCACGCACCCGGTTGGGATTGCGGATGGTGAAATCGGGATGGCTCGAAAGCGCCTTCACCTGCTCCAGCACTTCGGGGTGGAGCGACTGGGACTGCAGCGAGAACCATTTGTCGATCACCAGCGCATTGCCTTCATAACGCGCGTGGAAATCGGCCAGCAATTCCTCACGCAGGGGTGATTGCAGCCCTGCCAGCACCATCAAGGCGCTTTGCCGATCGGTCATGTTGTCGGCCTGGCGATACTGGCTCGAAGCCAGTTCGGCTGCCGTGCCGGGATTGCCCGCGGCGAGATAGACCAGCGCCTGCGCCTTCAATTTCCTGGCGCCGCGCGCTTTGGCCTCGAGGCTGTAGGGGACCACGCTCGCCCTTTCATGCAACGCGAGCAGGTCCGTTTCGAGGCGCTTGCCGAGCCAGGCCTTGAGCGCTTCGCGCTCGGAATGGATCGCGCCGGGATCGGAGACCGCAATCAGTTCGGAAATATAGGCGTGGCCCGGCAGGATCATCAGCTCGCCGCGCATCAGGTCGTCGAGCGCTGTATCCTGGATGATCGCTTCGAGCGCACCGCTGATCGCCTCGCGCCCGTCTTCCTTCTGCCCGTCGGACAGGCTGCCGCCGAGCGTTTCGAGCAAATGGCCGATCACCAGTTCCTGCATCGCCTCGTAGCGTGCGAAGGGATCGTCGTCCCGGCCGGCCAGGAACACCAGATCCTTGCGCGGCATGTCGCGCTCAACCTGGATCGGGGCGGAAAAGCCGCGATTGATCGATACCACCGGCGGGCTGGCAAAGCCTTCGAATGCCAGTTCGAGCTCCTCGCCTTCGAGCCGTACCAGCTCTTCGCCGCGATGCTGGCCGCTTTGGCGATCGAACAGCGCAAGCCGGAGCGGAATAACCATCGGTCGCTTGACGGGCTGGCCGGGCGTTGCCGGAACGGACTGCTTGAGCCGCAGGATGGCCGTCTCGGCGCGATGATCCTGCTCTATCTTGACTTTCGGAGTGCCCGCCTGGCTGTACCACAGGCGGAACTGGCGGAGGTCGATCCCGGCCCCGTCCTCGATCGCGCGGACGAAATCCTCGCAGGTCGCGGCCTCTCCGTCATGCCGATCGAAATAGACGTCGCAGCCTTTGCGGAACGCTTCGGGCCCAACCATGGTGCGGATCATGCGCAGCACTTCGGCACCCTTGTTGTAGACTGTCGCGGTGTAGAAATTCGAGATTTCCTGGTAGCTGTCGGGCCGGATCGGATGCGCCAGCGGCCCCGAATCCTCCGGAAATTGTGCTGCCCGCAACACGCGGACGTCCTCGATTCGCTTGACCGCTTCGGAGCCCATATCCTGGCTGAACAGCTGGTCGCGCAGCACCGTGAAGCCCTCCTTCAGCGAGAGCTGGAACCAGTCGCGGCAGGTCACCCGATTGCCCGACCAGTTGTGGAAATATTCATGGGCGATCACCCCTTCGATTCCGTCATAATCGGCATCGGTCGCGGTTTCGGGATCGGCCAGCACGTAGCGCGTGTTGAAGATGTTGAGGCCCTTGTTCTCCATCGCGCCCATGTTGAAATCCGCCACCGCGACGATGTTGAAGATGTCGAGATCGTATTCGCGGCCGAAGACCCTTTCGTCCCATGCCATGCTCTGCTTAAGCGAACGCATCGCGTGCCCGGTGCGCTCGAGATCGCCCTCGCGCACCCAGATGCCGAGTTCGACCTTGCGCCCGCTCATGGTCGTGAAGCTGTCGCGATTGACCACGAGGTCGCCGGCAACCAGCGCGAACAGGTAGCTCGGCTTGGGCCACGGGTCGTGCCATTCGGCCCAGTGGGTCCCGTCCGGATTCTCGCCCTTGCCGACAAGGTTGCCGTTCGAAAGCAGGACCGGGAATCGCTCCCGGCTGCCGGTCATCCGCACCGAATAGGTCGACAGCACGTCGGGCCGGTCGGGGAAGAAGGTGATCCGCCGGAACCCTTCGGCCTCGCACTGGGTGCACAGCATGCCGCTCGAAGCATAGAGCCCTTCGAGCTGGGTATTCTTGTCGGGCGCGATTTCGGTGACCAGCTCGATCCGGTGCTCGTCGCCCTGGAGGTGAATGACCAGGTCCGGCCCGTTCATTGACCAGCTGTTGATCGCTTCGCCGTCGACCAGCACTTCGAGCGGATGGATGCCATCGCCGTTGAGACGGATCGCTGGATCGCGATCCCCAAGCGGATTCTTGCTGACCTTTATGACCGAGCGAACCCGGGTCCGTTCGAGACCCAGGTCGAATTCGAGCGAGATTTCAGGCACCAGCCAGCTCGGCGGGCGGTAATCTTCGCGGCGAATGATCGCAGGAGCTTCGGGCGGAAGAGCCGCGTCGGCCATTTCGGGATTGCGGATATTGTCCATGGATGCCTGTCTTAGGTGCTTTCGAAGCCAAATCCAGTGGCTAGGATAGGCAGATGAAGCGAATCCTCATCTTCGGGCTCGGCTATACGGCAAGGCGAATTGCCGAAAGCTTGCCGGCGGCAGAGTGGCGGATCGACGCCACCGGCAGCGCCGGCAATCTCGATTTCGAAGACGGCGCGGCGGTACGAGACGCGGTTGCAGCTGCCAGCCATATCCTCTCATCGGTCCCGTCGGGCGATGCCGATCCCGTGCTGGCGCGATATGGCAAAGCGTTATCCGACGCGGGCAAGTGGCTCGGCTACCTGTCCTCGACCGGCGTCTACGGCGACACAAAGGGCGCCTGGGTCGACGAGAGCGCACCGACCGGCGGCGGCCGGCGATCGGCGCGCGCGGAGGCGGACTCACGATGGCTTGCGATGGGAGCGCGGGTGTTCCGCTTGCCGGGTATTTATGGCCCGGGCCGCAGCGCACTCGAACGCGTACTCGAGGGCAAAGCCAGGAGGATCGACCTTCCCGGCCAGGTGTTCAGCCGGGTTCATGTCGACGATATTGCGTCGGGAGTGATTGCGGGACTGGATGGACCGCCGGGCGCCTACAACCTGGCCGACGATTTGCCCTCCTCGCAGAATGCGGCGATCGAGGAGGCCTGCCGGCTTCTCGGGATGGACCCTCCACCCATGCAGTCGCTCGACGAGGCACAATTGTCGCCCCAGGCCGCGGCGTTCTATTCGGAAAACCGCCGGGTCGCCAACAGCAAGGCCAAGCGCCTGCTCGGCTGGCGGCCGGCCTATCCAACCTTCCGCGAGGGCCTGCGCGCCCTCAAGGCCAGCACCATCCCGGTCAGCGCAAGCACGGCCCCGCCCGCAGACAGCGCCGACCAGCGATAATCCTCGAGCAGGGTCGACCAGCCCATCGCGACGATCGGCACGACCACGCCATTATACGCCGCCCGCCCCGCGCCGAGTTCCCTGATGAGGTGGAAATAGAGCGGAAAAGTCACCACCGATCCCAAAATGCCGAGAAACGCCACCCCGGCAAGGTAACGCGGCTCAAGCGGCAGGACCGGCGGCCCCGCAACAAGCAGGGCGATGACGACATTGCCGGCAACCCCCCAGCACATCGCCCAGAACAGCATCGTGAACATCGGTTGGCTGCGCCCGGTTGTGCCCGCCTGCATGACATTCGCCGCCGAGGCTAGCAGCATCGACGCGGCGGCGAGCCCGATCCCGAGCTCGATCCTGCTGCCGGCGGGCGACATCCGTGCTTCGTGCAACAGCAGCAGCCCGATCCCGACGATCGCGACGGCCGTTCCCGCCAGGAACCGCCTGGAAACCTCCTGCCCGAGAAAGATTCGCGCAAGCACCGCGTTGGGCAGCATCAGCAGGCCGAAAAACACCGCCACCAGGCCCGAAGTCAAATATTGCTCGGACCAGTAGAGCAGGTTGAAATTGAGCGAGAACTGGCTGAGGCCGAAGACGATCGCGAACAGATGCCCACCGCGGCTGAGCCTGAACCCCTGCCTGCTGGCCGCAGCCAGGATCGCCATGCCTGCCGCCGCCAGCACGAAGCGCCAGGCGACCGACCAGCTGGGCGGCGCGGCAGCGAGCTGGTCCTTGATCGCGAACCAGGTCGAGCCCCAGATCAGCGCGGTGAGGACGAAGGGAATGGCGATATTGGGCCGCAGGAGCGCGTGCTGCGTTTGCGGGCTGTTCATAGAGAAGCTATCGCCTTGCCGAGGGCCTCGCCCTGTTCGACCGGAGTGTCCCACGAGGCAACCATTCGCGCCGAGGTATCGTCCCAGTCGTAAAAGGCAAAGCCCTGCGAGCGCAGCACTTCGCGCTCGTCGGCGGTCAATCTGACGAAGACTTCGTTCGCTTCGACCGGATACACCAGCCTGCTCCCGGCGCCCGCGGCAATTGCCTGGGCCGCGGCATTGGCCGCCCTGGCATTTTCCAGCCAAAGCCCATTGTCGAGCAGCGCCAGGATCTGCGCCGCAAGAAAGCGGCCCTTCGACTGGAGATGCCCCGCGCGCTTGCGCCGCCAGCGCGCGAGCTCGGCCCGGGCGGGATCGAAGAACACGATCGCGTCCGCACTCATCCCGCCATTCTTGATGAAACCGAACGACAGCGCTGCGGCAGGTCCCGCCGCCTCTGCCGGGCGGCATTCAAGGAAAGCCACGGCATTCGCGAAACGTGCACCGTCGATATGCAGCCCAAGGTCACGATCGCTCGCCAGAGTGCCAATCGAAGCGAGTTCGTCGGGGCGATAGACCAGCCCGTATTCGCTTGCCTGGGTGAGCGAGATCGCCTGCGCCGGAACCTGGTGGATCCCCCGCGTGATGCCGTCCAGCACCGCCGCGATCCCCGCTACCGTCAGCTTGGCGCCCTCCCCATCACCCAGCAGCAGTTTCGCGCCGTGAAGGTAAAACCCCGGTGCGCCGCATTCGTCGGTTTCGATATGGGCTTCGCGGTGGCAGACTACCCCGCCATGCGGCTCGACCATGGTTGCCAGGGCCAAGCAGTTCGAGGCTGTACCGCTGGCGACCCACAAGGCAGCGCATTCGCGCCCGAACAGCTCGCCGAATGCGTCGTCGAGCGCGCGCGACAGGCGATCGTCGTCATAGGGCCGGTCCGCTTCGTCCGCTGCCTGCAACGCGGCCCAGACTTTGGGGTGCACGGCGGCGGCATTGTCGGATAGGAACTGCATCAGCGCGCCATGGAACAGCGGATAGACGCGTGCAAGACCGGAGAATCGCGATGGAAGTGCTTGAGATCGAGCGGGCAGGAGGTCCACATCAGGGCGAATATCGCGCGTTGATCGATGGCAAGCCCAGCGGGGCGAAGCTGAGCTGGATTGACCGGGGCGGGCATCGTGTTGCGCTTTCGACCTACGTCCCGCCCGAATTGCGCGAACACGGGATCGCGTTCAAGCTTGTTACGGCGATGATCGAAGATGCGCGGCTGGAGGGATTCAAGATCGTGCCGCAATGCTCCTACGTGGCGACAAGGTTCGATCAACACCCCGAATGGGCCGAGCTGCGGGCGTGATCGAGCCTACCGCGGCAGGTCGGAGAAATCGACCGCCGCGATCTTTTCGACGATGTCGCTGCGCAGCGCCCTGGCCTTGCCGAGCGGCAGGCCCGGGATGGATAGCGTCCCGCCCGCAAGACCCAGATTGAGCGTGGCATAGCCGCGCCAGCGGGCCAGCGGACCCTGCGCGATCTCGACCGACTGCAGCTTCACCTGCGGCGCGATGGCCAATTTCGGCGCCAGCGTCCCCTGGCGGACAAACAGCTGGCGATCGTCGATCGCGTGCCGGTGGCGACGCCAGGCGATGTAGTTGGCGAGCGCGGTCGCACCTATCGGCACGCCGGCGATTGCCAACGGTAGCAGGCTTTGCGCGGCAATACCGGCGACCGCTGCAACCCCCAGGAACAACGTCGAGAGGACGATCGTTTCGGCGAGCCAGGGCCCTGCTGCGGGGCGCTGCCACTCCTGGTCCCTTGCAGGCAGCGCGATCCCCGCTTCCTTCGCAATCGGCTCCAGCTCATCCCATCGGGCGAACGGGGCCACCGGATGGTCGCCCGACCCGGACGAATCCTGCGCGAGGCTGACGAATTTCAACGAGTGCCAGCCGAACCGCCTGCGAATGAGTCCGGTCTCGATCCTCGCCGCCTGGACCCGATGGGCGGGAAGCACCACATCGGTCTTGTTGAACAGCCCGCGCCGCCGCCTGAAGCCCTTGTCGGTCCGGTCGAGCCGGAACCCATATTCGCGGGCAAAGGTTCTGACGATCCCGGTGAGGACACCCAGCAGGATTACCGCCACGATTGCGGCGGTCAGCGAAACAAGCTGGGTCGCGCGTCCAATCCCCGCGATCTGCTCCTCCCGGCCGTTGAGGAATTCCTGCCAGGTCTCCCAATCCCAGATGTCGAACGGGAACAGGAAATCGAATTGCGAGATGGCGCCGAACAGCACGGCAAATATCACCAGCGAGAATTCGAACAGGCCAAAGGTCAGCAGGCGCTTCTCGTCCATCGCAAACAGCGGCGGCCTGTCCGGTACGTCCTCGACCGGGCCGGATTCCGCTTCCACCGTCCCGACGCCCTGCTTGCGTGCCCGGACCAGTTCGCGCAGCCTTTCGCTCTCCTTGAGGTCGAGATAGGCAAGCGCGAGCTCGTCCTTGCCCCCGGCCCCGGTTTCGAACTTGACCTCGGCGAGGCCCAGCAGGCGGGGAAGGAGCTTCTGCTCGAGGCTGACATCCTGGATGCGTTCGTAGGGGACCGAGCGCGCACTGCGGCTCAAGATGCCCTGTTCGAGGCGGATATCCTCCGCACCGGTCACATAGGTCCGGCGGTGCCAGGCAAGCCACGCCAATCCGATGCTTGCAAGGAAGACGGCTAAAATCGCCGGAACCGCGAAGATCAGCCCTGCGGCCAGCGCGCCGGTTCCATAGAGGGCGGCGACGATTGGCAGGGCGGCCCGGCCCATGCCCTGGAGCGCGGTCACCAACAGCCCGCGCGGATCGGTATGCCTCGGGTCGCCCGCGCCTTCCTCGATCACAACGTGTCCTGGCGGATCTTGGCGCGGATTGCCTCGCGCATGGCAATTGCGTCGCCTTCGGCCAGGCCAGGCAGGCTGACCGAGGCATTATGGGTGCCGGCGGTATGCAGGATCAGCGTGGCAAGCCCGAAATAGCGCTCTACCGGACCGCGCTCGACATCGATGTGCTGGACCCTGCCGAAGGGAATGACCGTATCCTTGTGGAAGAGGATGCCTTTCACGACCCGCAGCCGGTCCGCGCCCATCTGGTAGCCGCGTGCGCTGTAACGCCGCCAGGGGAGAAAGAAGACCAGCCATGTCAGGAGCGCCATAACCGGCAACAGGACCGCGCCTGGGAACAGCACCCCATCCGTCCGTGCGACGATCTCACCCACCAGACCTGCGACCAGCACCGGCAGCGCCGCGATCGTCGCGCCGATCCGCAGCACTTTCACATGATTGGGGTGCAGCCTGGTGAGCTTTTCGTCCTCGTCCATGGTGTCTTATATGAATAGGACGCCTTGGATTGGCAAGCCGGGCTTGATGTCTATCGGACCGAAGAAGCACTGGAAATGGTGCTGCTGGAGAGAATTGAACTCTCGACCTCAGCCTTACCAAGGATGCGCTCTACCACTGAGCTACAGCAGCCAACCATTTCGGCTTGGGAAGGGTCTCAATCACCCCTCCGGCAGGGGCGCGCTATTGGCGGCGCACGCCATGCTTGTCAAGCGAATGCCCCTGTTGCACTGCTGCTCCCGCCATGGGTGAAAAGCCGACACGGGAAGAGCGCCTCGCGTCAAAGCTGCGCGAGAATCTGCGCAAGCGCAAGCAGCAGGCGCGCGCGCTGGAGGGCGGCGACAGGCCCGCACTTCCCAAACACAGCCCGAATCGCTAGGGCGACGTGCTCCCGATCGACTTGTAGGAGCAAATCCGCCTTGCCCAGCCTGATCCTGATCCGCCACGGCCAGAGCCAGTGGAATTTGGAGAACCGTTTCACCGGCTGGTGGGACGTCGACCTCACCGACAAGGGCGTGGCCGAGGCAGAGGCCGCAGGCAGGTTGCTGGCCGAGACGGGCCTGCTCCCGACGGTCGCTTTCACCTCGCTCCAGACCCGCGCGATCCGCACGCTGTTCCTGACGCTCTACAATTGCGGGCGGTTGTGGATCCCCGAGTCCAAGGACTGGCGGCTCAACGAGCGGCATTATGGCGGACTGACGGGCCTCGACAAGGCGGAAACCGCTGCAAAGCATGGTGAGGAACAGGTCCATATCTGGCGCCGCAGCTTCGATGTTCCGCCGCCGCCTATGGCAGCCGGTGGACCGTTCGATCTTGCATCCGATCCCCGTTATGCCGGGATCGACATTCCCGCGACCGAGAGCCTCAAGGACACGATAGCGCGTGTCCTGCCCTATTGGGAGAGCGCAATCCTGCCGGCGCTTGCCGCAGGCGAGACCGTCGTAATCTCGGCGCATGGCAATTCGCTGCGGGCGCTGGTGAAACACCTCTCGCAAATCCCAGACGACGAAATCACCGGCCTCGAAATTCCCACCGGCGAGCCGATCGTCTATGAGTTCGACGCGAACATGATGCCCGGCGAACGGCACTATCTGAAGGATCGCTGATATGGGGGCACCGATAGCCATTGTGATGGGCAGCCAGTCCGACTGGCCGACCATGGAGCACGCCGCCAAGGTGCTCGACGAGCTCGGCGTCGCCTATGAAGCGCGTATCGTCTCGGCCCACCGGACGCCCGACCGGATGTACGCTTTCGGCAAGGCCGCGGCGGATGAAGGCTTCAAGGTGATAATCGCCGGGGCCGGCGGCGCGGCGCACCTGCCGGGCATGCTGTCTTCGCTGAGCCAGCTCCCGGTGCTCGGAGTCCCGGTCCAGTCAAAGTCCTTGAAGGGCATGGATAGCCTGTTGTCGATTGTCCAGATGCCGGCCGGCGTGCCGACCGGCACCTTCGCCATCGGCGAAGCGGGTGCGACCAATGCCGGGATCTTCGCCGCTTCGATCCTTGCCCTGTCCGACGAAGCCTTGTCGGCCCGGCTCCAGGCCTGGCGCGAAGAGCGCAGCGCAGCGGTCGCCGAAAAACCGGCCGGCGATGGCTAGGGACGGCTCCTTCGCCATCGTCAAGGGGGAGGCCAAGCGCGCAGGAGACGCGTTGCCCCCCGGCGCGACGATCGGCATTCTGGGCGGCGGGCAACTCGGGCGCATGCTTTCTGCAGCGGCCGCGCAACTGGGCTACAAGTGCCATATATATGCTCCGGAAAAGGAGAGCATCGCGGGCGAAGTCAGCGCGCAATTCACCAGCGCCGCCTGGACCGACCGGGAAGCGCTCGCGCGCTTCGCCCAGAGCTGCGACGTCATCACCTGGGAGTTCGAGAACGTCCCCGTGGCCCCGTTGGCGGCGATCCCGGATTACAAGCTTGCGCCGCATCCGCGGGCGCTCGAAACAGCGCAGGATCGCCTGCTGGAAAAGCGCTTCGTCGAGAGCCTCGGCGGGCGGGCCGCGCCGTTTCACGAAGTTGATACGCGGAGCGACCTCGAAACCGCGCTCGAGCGGATCGGCGTCCCCGGGATCCTCAAGACCCGCCGCGACGGTTATGACGGGAAAGGCCAGTGGCGGATCTCGTCCGAACACGAGGCCGACGGGCTGGCGCTCCACGAAGGCGGATTCGTCTATGAAGGCCTGGTCCGGTTCGAGGCCGAGTTCTCGGTCATCGTGGCGCGCGGCGCGGATGGCGAGATCCGCTTCTGGGACAGTCCGCAGAATGTCCACGAACACGGGATCCTCGCCCGCTCCTTCCTTCCGCCCGCGCCGCTTGTGCTCGGACAGGTCGAGGCTGCCCGCCAGCTGGCGCGCGCTGTCGCCGAGGCGCTCAAATATGTCGGGGTGTTCGCGCTCGAATTCTTCGCCACCAGCGCCAGTGAGTCCAGGGGCCCGGTGTTCAACGAAATGGCGCCCCGGGTCCACAATTCGGGCCACTGGACGATCGAAGGCGCGGTGACGAGCCAGTTCGAAAACCATATCCGCGCGGTCTGCAACCTGCCGCTCGGCGACACGTCGCTGGTCTCGCAGCAGGTCGAGATGCGCAACCTGGTCGGCGATGAGGCCCTCACCGCGCATCAGCTGCTGGCAGACGGCGCGAACCACCTCCATCTCTACGGCAAGGCCGAAGCGCGCGCGGGCCGCAAGATGGGCCATGTCACGCGGCTCGGGCCGGCGCCGGGCACATGAAGAGCCGCGCCATCACCTTCATCGTCGCCCGCGCCGATAACGGCGTGATCGCGCGCGATGGCAAGGTCCCCTGGCGGATCCGCGAAGACCTCCGCCGCTTCGTCGCGCATACGATGGGCACGCCGATGATCATGGGCCGCAAGACCTTCGAGAGTTTCCCCGCGCCCTTGCGCGACCGCCGCCATATCGTGATCACCCGCAATCGTGCGTGGTCCGCCCCCGGCGCCGAAGTCGCGCATTCGGTCGAAGAAGCGCTCTCGATGGCAGGGAATGGCGATATCTCGGTGATCGGCGGGGCGGACATCTACGCACAGCTGTTGCCGTGGGCCACGCGGATCGAGCTGACCGAGGTTCACGAGGACACAGCAGGCGACGTGACCATGCCCTATCCCGGGCCAGAGTGGATGGAAGTGGCGCGCGAGGAATACCCCGCCACCGACAAGTGGCCGGCGGTTTCGTTCGTCACGCTGGAAAGGGCCGGTTGATGCGGCCAATCACTCGACTGGATCATCGCCAGCCGGTTCCCGACCAGTTGCGCGGCGGGATCGTCGCGCTCGGCAATTTCGACGGCTTCCACCTCGGCCACCAGGCGGTGGTGGCCGAAGCGGTCGAATGGGCGATGGAAACGGGCCGACCGGCGATCGTCGCGACCTTCGATCCGCATCCGGTGCGCCATTTCGCGCCGCATGTCCCGCCCTTCCGGCTGACCACGCTCGACCAGCGCGAGGAATTGTTCGCCGAGGCCGGGGCGGCCGCGATGCTGGTGTTCCATTTCGACGCCGAGCTGGCCGGGACCAGCGCCGCGGATTTCGTCGGCCAGCTGCTGGGTGAGCGGATCGGGGCGAAGGGCGTCGTCACCGGCGAGGATTTCACCTTCGGCAAGGATCGCGGCGGCAATCGCCAGGTGCTGGCCGAACTTGGCGCGCAGCACGGGATCGAGGCGCGCGCGGTCGGCCCGGTGATGGAAGGCGGGATGGTTGTCTCCTCCAGCCGGATCCGCGATGCCTTGAAGGCCGGCGATTGCGAGACCGCAACCCGCCTCCTCACCCGGCCCTTCGCGATCCGCGGCACGGTCCAGCATGGCGACAAGCGCGGGCGCGAAATCGGCTTCCCGACCGCCAACATGGAGCTTGGCCAATATATCCGGCCGCGCTTCGGCATCTATGCGATTACGGGAAAGCTCGCCGGAGAGAGCCGCATCCTCCATGGCGCGGCCAATCTCGGCATCCGCCCGCAATTCGATCCACCGCAGGAATTGCTCGAACCGCATTTCTTCGATTTCGACTGCGACCTTTACGGGCGCGAGGTCGAAGTCGCCCTGCATCATTTCCTGCGGCCCGAGGCGAAGTTCGATTCGATCGAGGGGCTGGTTGCGCAGATGTACAAGGATTGCGACCGGGCGAGGGATTTGCTGGGATGAGCGACGCGGAAGAAGGCGACATTCCGCCGCCAAGCCGCCGCCGCATATGGGCGAAGCGCATCGGTTTCGCGCTCGCAGCGATCTTCCTCGCGCTGACTTTCGTCAATGCCAGTTGGCTGGCGCCCGAACCGAGGGGGAGCGTGTTGCTCATCGCCCATCGCGGCGTCTACCAGAACTACGATCATGCCGACCTGGACGAGACGAGTTGCACCGCAACGCGGATAGAGGAGCCGGTCCACCCTTATCTCGAAAACACGCTGCCCTCTCTGCGCAAGGCGAAAGCCGCGCATGCGGCGATGGTCGAACTCGACATTGCCCCGACTAGAGACGGCCGGATCGTCGCGTTCCACGACTGGTCGGTCGACTGCCGCACCGACGGCCATGGCGACACGCGTTCGCTGACACTCGCCGAGCTCAAGGCACTCGACGCGGGCTATGGCTATACTGCAGATGGCGGCAAGACGTTTCCCTTCCGCGGAAGCGGCGTTGGTCAGATTCCCACGCTGGAGGAATACATTGCCGAGGCTGGCAGCAAGCCGCTGATCTACAATTTCAAGAGTCGCGATCCCGCAGAAGCGGACGCACTAGCCGCCGCGCTCAAGGCCGCCGGACGCGATGTCGAAGGGATCGGCGACGCTTTCTATGGCGGACCCGAAGAAGGGCCGGTCGCGCGAATCCGCGAAATCTATCCCAAGGCCTGGGTGTTCAGCCGCGATGCCGCCCGTGCCTGCACCGAAGCCTACGCGATGCAGGGCTGGTTCGGGATCGTGCCGGATGAGTGCAAGGGCGGGACTCTGGTGGTACCGCTCGACTTTCAATGGGCAATGCCCGGCTGGCCCAATCGCACAATCGCTCGCATGGAAGCTGCCAACGCCCGAATTCTCATGGTCGGCCCGCAAGGTGGCGGGGGTCGACCGATGGGGCTGAATTTGCCCGAGCAATTGGGTGAGATACCGGCTTCATTCAATGGCTTCGTCTGGGTCGAGGATATCTGGACGATTGCCCCGGCGCTCTATCCCTCGCGCGACCGGCGCACGGTACAGGAAATCAATCGGACGCTCGATGGTCTCGAACGCCGTCGGGCGCGCCAATAGGCTTTATCCCGCCAACGCTTTGCTCTAAGCGCCGCGCGCAATGAGCGAACAGCGCGACTACCGACCGACGGTCTTCCTCCCGGTGACCGACTTCCCGATGAAGGCCGGCCTCCCCGAAAAGGAGCCGGGCATCCTCGCGCGCTGGCTGGAGAAAGGGCTCTACCAGCAGGTCCGCGAAGCCCGCGCCGGGGCGGAAAAATTCATCCTCCATGACGGCCCGCCCTATGCCAATGGCGATATCCATATCGGCCACGCGCTGAACCATATCCTCAAGGACATGGTGGTGCGCACCCAGACCCTCTTGGGCAAGGATGCGCCCTATGTGCCCGGGTGGGATTGCCACGGCCTGCCGATCGAATGGAAGATCGAGGAACAATACCGCAAGCAGAAGAAGGACAAGCCTGTCCCGAGCGGAGCCGAGGGAGACGAGGCCGCCCTGCGGGAATTCCGCGCCGAATGCCGCGCCTATGCCCAGCACTGGGTCGATACCCAGCGCGAGCAGTTGAAGCGGCTGGGGATCGGCGGCGATTGGGACAATCCTTATCTGACCATGCAGTTCGAGAGCGAAGCGGGGATCGTTTCCGAGCTGCTGAAATTCGCCGAGATGGGCCTGCTCTATCGCGGATCGAAGCCGGTGATGTGGTCGCCGGTGGAGAAGACCGCGTTGGCCGAGGCCGAGGTCGAGTATGAAGATATAGTCTCGACCCAGATCGACGTCGCATTCGAGATTGTCGAAAGCCCAATTGCGGAGTTGGTCGGCGCGCATGCGGTGGTGTGGACGACGACGCCGTGGACGATTCCGGTCAACCAGGCGATCGCCTATGGGCCGGAGCTTGAGTACGTTTTGCTGCGGGATGGACGCAGCCCACGCAGCTATTTGGTGGCAAAGGAGCTTGCGAATTCGTTCCAAGAACGGGGAGGTAAGGCCACCGTCGGAACTTACGTTTGGCACGAAAGCGAGTGGCCAACCTACAAAGGCTCCGAGCTTGCCGGCACCATCGCCCGCCATCCGATGCACCAGCTCGGCGGCTTCTTCGCCGAGCCCCGCCCCTTCCTGCCGGGCGATTTCGTCACCACCGAGAGCGGCACCGGGCTGGTGCATATGGCGCCCGATCATGGCGAGGACGATTTCGAACTCTGCAAGCAGCACGGGATCGAGCCCAAATTCGCGGTCGACGATGGCGGCACCTATCGCGACGACTGGCTGTGGCTCGGCGGCAATGACGAGCGCCGCCGCAGCGTGATAAATCCCGGATTCAACGCGCCCGACGGGCCGATTTGCCAAGACCTCAAGTCAACTGGAGCTTTGCTCTCGGCGTCCACAGACTATCAACATTCTTATCCACATAGCTGGCGCAGCAAGGCCAAGGTCATTTTCCGCTGCACCCCGCAATGGTTCGTGCCGATGGACCAGCCGCTGGCGCATCTCGAGTTCCCCGTAGCCCCCGGCGGGACGATCGAAGGGGCGATGGCCGTCGCCATTTCGGCCGATAGCGGGACATTGCGCGAAGTCGCGCTCGACGCGATCGAACAAACCCGGTTCGTTCCCGAGAAGGGTCGTAACCGTATCGGTTCAATGGTCGAGACCAGGCCGGACTGGGTGTTGAGCCGCCAGCGCGCCTGGGGGGTGCCGATCACGCTGTTCGTCGACCGCAAGAGCGGCGAATATCTCGTCGACGAGGAGGTCAATGCGCGGATCGTTGCCGCTATCCGTGCCGAGGGCGTCGATGGCTGGAGCGAAGAGAATGCGCAGGCGCTGCTCGGCGACAAATACAAGCTCGAGGATTACGAGCGGGTCACCGACATTCTCGATGTCTGGTTCGACAGCGGCTCGACCCATGCCTTCGTGCTCGAGAGCGGACGCTGGCCCGAACTGTCCTCGCCCGCCGACCTCTATCTCGAAGGCAGCGACCAGCATCGCGGCTGGTTCCAATCCTCGCTGCTCGAAAGCTGCGCCACGCGCGGGCGCGCGCCCTACAAGGCGGTGC
>NZ_DBNHSF010000234.1:0-2379 GCF_057143545.1 Candidatus Andeanibacterium sp. | reverse complement strand
TCCTCGAGCGCGCGGATCTGCTGGCCGACCGCGGCCGGGGTCACCGCCAGCTCGTCGGCCGCGCGGGTGAAGGAGAGGTGCCGCGCGGCGGCATCGAAGACCCTGAGGGCGTTCAGCGGGAGATGCGTGCGCTTCATGCTGCTTGCGCCTTAATCGCAGTGCGAACCGCTCGCAACCGCAGACGCCCTCAAACAGCGAAGCGGTAGGGCAGAAAAGACGCCCTCAAACAGCGAAGCGGTAGGACGGAAAAGACGCCCTCAAGCAGCGAAGCGGTAGGGCAGAAAAGTCTCCGTCAAGCAACGGATGCGTAGTTGGCCAAAGGCCAACCGGCAGGGCAGAAACAACTCTTCAGCCCGGCAGGTGCTTGAGCCCTTCCTCGAAACCTTCGCGCACCCGCGCCACGGTTTCCGCCGGGTCGCGCCCGCCATGCTGGCGATAGGCGTCGCCCACCGCATGCGCGACATAGGCCAGGGTCAGGCCCCAGGCGAGCGGGTCTTCCCACACGCCCGGCTTGACATTGACGTGATGCTGCTGCGGATCGACCCACAGGCGCAGCACTTCGAAGGCTTCGGCAGTGGCTTGTGCCGAGGGCGGAACCTCGAGCTGGTGGTCGGCCATGGTGGGGCTCCTGTTGCGGCTCTAATCGGCGGTGGCGGGAGCCGAGAGCGGGAAGAACGGGATCGAGACCTCGACCAGCGAGCCGTCCGAGCGGCGGAAGGTGTAGAAGCCTTCCATGCTGCCATGCGGGGTCGAGAGCGGGCAGCCCGAAACATAGTCGTGGCTCTGGCCGGGTTCGAGGATCGGGGTTTCGCCGACCACCCCTTCACCGTTGACGAGGTTGACCATCCCGCGCCCGTCGGTGATCCGCCAGTGGCGGGTGAGGAGCTGGATCGTCTCGTCCGAGCCGTTCTCGATCCGGATATGGTAGACCCAGAACCACTTGCCGCTTTCGACGCGCGATTGCTCGGGCGTGAAATTGACCGCCACCCGAACGGTGATGCCCTGCGTGATCGCGGCGTGCTGGAAGAGCTCCTTCATCGAGTCGCCACGCTAACGAGATTCCGCGCCCCGTCAAACCTCGCTGCGATGAATCGATGCGCCGCGAGCCGAAATTTTGCCGTCCGGGCCCGGTCTGCTATGTTGGCTCCGACCGCTGACCCGGGTCGCTTTTTGGGGAAATCGCCGGAGATCGTATCATGCTCAAACTCGCCGCACTGACATCCGTCCTGCTGGTTACAACCGGCCTCGTCGCCACGCCAGACCGCACCTCCGAACCCGCCGCCTCGCCCGAAGCGCTCGCCGCGCTCGATCCCACAAAGCTCGGCCGCCAGCTGTGCCGCGGGTTCGACGCCAGCGGGGCGACGCTCGACCAGCGGCTCAAGCTCGCCGCCGCCTTCGCCCAGCAAGCGGGCTACACCGCCGCGCAGATCGGGCTCTACCAGGGGATTTCCCGCTCCGACCTCCCCACGGGCGAGATGAACGCCGAAGCGCGGCGCTATTTCGACCAGGGCCTCGCGCTCGCCTATGGCTTCAATCACGCCGCGGCGATCCGCTCGTTCCGCCAGGCGCGCGCGCTCGATCCGGGCTGCGCGATGTGTTCGTGGGGCATCGCCATGGCCAATGGCCCGAACATCAATGCCGGGATGGACGATGACGCCAACCGCGCCGCGCTTGCGGCGCTCGAGGAGGCAAAGCGGCTGTCCGACGGGCTGCCCGAACTGGCGAAAGAGCTGATCGCGGCCCAGGCGGCGCGCTATTCGGCGTCCGAAGATGCCGACCGCGCCGCGCTCGACGGCGCCTATGCCGATGCGATGCTGGCAATCGCCGCGCGCAATCCCGAAAGCGACGATCTCGCGATCCTCGCCGCCGAATCCGCCATGAACACCGCGCCGTGGGCCTATTGGGACCTCGAAACCGGCGAGCCGGCCCCACGCATCGCCGAGGCGGTCGCGCTGGTCGAGAAGGTGATGGAACGCAATCCCTCGCACCCGCAGGCCTCGCACCTTTATATCCATTTGCTCGAATTGCCGCAGCCCAAGCGCGCCGAAGCCGCCGCCGACCGGCTGGTCAAGAGCGCCCCGGCGGCGCTCGGCCATCTCGTCCACATGCCGTCGCACATCTATTACCGGATCGGGCGCTACAAGGATTCGGTCGCCGCCAATATCGCCGCCGCGGCCGCGGACGAGGCCTATCTCCGCGATGTCGGCGACGACGGCCTCTATCGCTTCGGCTATTACCCGCACAACGTCCACTTCCTGCTCACCTCGGCCCAGGCGATGGGCGATGTCAGCACGGTGATGAACCAGTCGGCCAAGCTCGAGATCATCCTCAACGAGGATATCGCCCGCGCCCTGCCCTGGGTCCAGGCGATCCATGCCG
>NZ_DBNHSF010000233.1:0-2817 GCF_057143545.1 Candidatus Andeanibacterium sp. | reverse complement strand
GCAACAATCTCTATATGGGGCGCTCCCGCGATTCGCGGGTCCGGTTTTCCAGAAATTCCGGTGTGGACGCATAGCTCAGTTGGTAGAGCAGCTGACTCTTAATCAGCGGGTCCTAGGTTCGAGCCCTAGTGCGTCCACCATTTCCCCCACAGACCAATCCCAAAGCAAAGCCCGTCGCGTATTTCGACGGTCGAACCTAGGGATTCCTTGTTGGTTTGGATCGACAAGCGATCCAAACTGGTTCGAGCCCTAGTGCGTCCACCATTTCCGCTTCAATCCATCATATCCGGCGCTTCGCTGATGTCGATATAGCGCCCGTCGTAATAGGTCAGCGGCTTGGCGTTGGCGCGGTGACGCGCGGCGATCAGTTCGCCGATGAAGATCGTGTGCGTACCGAACACCTGCCGCTGGGCCACGCGGCAGATGAAGCTCGACTGCGCATTGGCCAGCACCGGCACGCCTTCCTCCTCGATCCACTCGCCGATCCCGAAACGATCCTGTGCGCTGCCCCCTTTGAGGAAATTGTCGGCGATCGCGCGCTGCGAATTGCCCAGCACATTGACGCAGAAGCGGTCGGCCGTGGCGATCGGATCGTGCAGCGAGGCCAGCCGGTTGATGCACACCAGCAGCGAAGGCGGATCGAAACTGAGCGAGCTGACTGCGGTTGCGATGATGCCATAGCGCTCGCCTTCATGGCCGGTGGTGACGGCATAGACCGTCGCCGACACGTGGCGCATGGCATTGCGGAAAGTGGTGAGGATATCGTCGTGGTCCATCGAATCCCTTTGGGCAGGATATCGCAATGCGGCGAATCCGTCGTAAGGGCAACTCCTAGCTTGATGTGACGATTTGCGCTTGCCATCACATTATAATGTGATAGTCGCACGCGCATGGAACCATCGATCATCACCAAGGTCCGCGAGCTTGTTTCCGAGGGGACAATGTCGCGCGCCGGCCTCGCCCGCGCCGCCGGGCTCCACGCCAACACGCTGCGCGAATGCACCGAGCCCGGCTGGAACCCGACCGCCGACACGCTCGGCAAGCTCGAACGCTTCCTCATCGCCAACGACGAGACGCCGGTCCTCGTCCCGATCGAGGCGATCATCGACGAAGCCCGCAACGGAAGGATGTATATCCTGGTCGACGACGAGGACCGCGAGAACGAAGGCGACCTGATCATCCCCGCCCAGATGGCGACCCCCGATGCGATCAACTTCATGGCCACCCATGGCCGCGGGCTGATCTGCCTCGCCATGACCAAGGACCGGGTCGACCAGCTCGGCCTCGAACCGATGAGCCGCCAGAACCGGGCAAGCCACGGAACTGCCTTCACCATCTCGATCGAGGCGCGCGACGGGGTGACCACCGGGATCAGCGCCGCCGACCGCGCGCGCACCATCTCGGTCGCGATCGACAGTTCGAAGGGCCCGGACGATATCGTCACGCCCGGCCATGTCTTCCCGCTGGTGGCGCAAAATGGCGGGGTGCTGGTGCGCGCCGGGCACACCGAGGCCTCGGTCGATATCTCGCGCCTCGCCGGGCTCAATCCCGCCGGGGTGATCTGCGAGATCATGAACGAGGACGGGTCGATGGCGCGGCTCGACGATTTGTTCCGCTTCGCCCGGCTGCACAATCTCAAGATCGGCACGATCCGCGACCTGATCGCCTATCGCCGCAAGCACGACCATTTGGTCGAAAAGGTCGCCGAAACCCGCTTCACCAGCCGCTGGGGCGGCGAGTGGCGCGCGATCAGCTTCTACAACAAGGCGACGCTGGGCGAGACGATGGCGCTGGTCAAAGGCCATATCGATCCCGCGCGGCCGACGCTGGTGCGGATGCATGCGCTGTCGATCTTCGAAGACGTCTTCGCCGAACAGACCGACCGCAGCGGGCTGCTCGAAGGCGCGATGCGCGCGATCGGCGAGGAGGGCGCCGGGGTCGTGGTGCTGATCAACCGCCCTGCCCGCGACCATGCCACGCGCGCGATCCGGGGCCGCGAAAAGCGCGCCGAGGCCGCCGAGCGCGAGCCTGGCGACATGGCGCAGGAGCAGCGCGACTACGGGGTCGGCGCACAAATCCTTGCGGAATTGGGCGTGCATGACATGGTGCTGCTGACCAATACCCAGCATTCGCTGGTCGGCCTCGAAGGCTATGACCTTTCGATCGTCGGCGAGCGCCCGATCCCCCCAGGAGACGCGTGATGGCCAAATTCCTGATTGTCGAAGCGCGTTTCTACAAGCACCTCAACGAAATGCTGGTCGAGGGCGCGCGCAGCGTGCTCGAAGCGGCGGGGCATGAAATCGACATCCTCACCGTCCCCGGCGCGCTCGAGATTCCCGGCGCGATCGCGATGGCCGCCGATCACGGGATCTATCACGGCTTTGTCGCGCTTGGCGTGGTGATCCGCGGCGAAACCTATCATTTCGAGATCGTCGCGGGCGAAAGCGCGCGCGGGATCATGGCGCTGACGATGGACGGGCTTGCGATCGGCAACGGTGTGCTTACGGTGGAAAACGAAGCGCAGGCGCTGGTTCGCGCCGATCCCGCGCAGGGCAACAAGGGCGGCGAGGCGGCCAGGGCGGCGCTGGCGCTGCGCGATATCCGGGAGAGATTTTCATGAGCCATCGTTCCATCGGCGGGATCCGCCTGTGCCTGGGCGGGAACGTGTTCGGCTGGACCGCCGACGAGGATGCGAGCTTTGCCGTGCTCGACGCCTTCTACCAGGCGGGCGGGCGAATGATCGACACTGCCCAGGGCTATTCGGTCTGGGCCGAGGGTCATGTCGGCGGCGAAAGCGAAACGGTGATCGGCAAGTGG
>NZ_DBNHSF010000232.1:0-4832 GCF_057143545.1 Candidatus Andeanibacterium sp. | reverse complement strand
GCGACCACGGTCAGCGAATTCGACGGATTCTTCCTGTTCGACGGCGTGCTTTACGGCCAGTACCGGCTGCGGGTCTCGGAAAGCAGCGCTGTCGCGATCGGCGCGCAGCAGGGCCTGGGAACGGTCGAGATCAGTCGTGACAACGATATCGGCAGGATGGGCATCGTCAAACTCAAGCGCGACTCCATCGCGTCCGAACAGGAAGCTACCCCGCTCGCCCTGGCCGAGCTTCCGGATTAGCGGCGTCCTCAGATGCGCGCGGCAAGCAATTTCGCCAGCGCCTCGATTCCCGCCGCGTCTTCCCGGTCGAAGCGCGCCGGCAGCGGGCTGTCGAGATCGATTACCGCGATGACCTCGCCTTCGCGCAGCACCGGCACGACGAGTTCGGAGCGGCTGGCGGCATCGCAGGGAATATGGCCGGGGAATGCATGGACGTCTTCGACAAGCCGGGTTTTCCGCTCGGCTGCGGCGGTGCCGCAGACTCCCCGGCCCATCGCAATCCGGATACAGGCGGGCCTGCCGCAAAATGGGCCCAGTACAAGCTCGCCGCCGATCGCACGATAAAACCCCGCCCAGTTGAGATCAGGCAGGAACTGCCAGAGAAGCGCGGCGACATTGGCCATGTTGGCCACGCCATCGGGCTCGTCGCGGGTCAAGGCATCGGCGGCGCTGGCAAGTTCGGCATAGAGATCGGGTTTGGCCAGGCCGGGTTCGACTGCAAATTCGTACATTCGATCCCCCTAGCGCGAACACCGGTTGCCGCAAGGCCGCGAACACCTTATTCCGCTATCCATGGGCATAATCAAAAAGATCCTCGTCGGACTGATGGCCGTGGTCCTGGTTCTCGCCATTGCCGGCTGGTGGCTGTTGCGCGGGGAGCCCGCGGAATATTCGGTCGAGGAAGTGACCGGGACCGATCCGGTCCTGGCCGAGCCCGACCCACAAACCATTCCGACTGTGCAAATCGCGCGCCCGGTCGGCTGGGAAGACGGAGCGGCGCCGGTCGCCGCGGACGGGCTTGTGGTCGGCCGGTTCGCGGAAGGGATCGAACATCCCAGGGTGATCTATGCTTTGCCCAACGGCGATATCCTGGTGGCGCAATCGAACGCGCCCGAACGCATCCTCGGCGGCGGCAACTGGTTTACCAACATGATCGCCGGCTTTCTCTTCAGGCAGGCGGGCGCGGATGTCCCTTCGCCAGACCAGGTGATGCTGCTGCGCGACGAGGACCGTGACGGCGTGGCCGAACTCAAGACCGTGCTGCGTGCAGGCCTCGCTTCGCCGTCGGGGCTCGCCTACGCAGATGGAAAGCTCTACATCGCCAATCACGACGCGGTCCTGGCATTCGATTACCAACTGGGCGCGACGGAGCTGACCGGCGAGCCGACCAAGCTCATGGACCTGCCGCCCGCCGGCAACCACTGGATGCGCAACATCGTGCTCAGCCCGGACGGGACCAAGCTCTATGTCGCGGTCGGTTCGGCCTCGAATATCGGCGAAGGCGGGATGGCGATCGAAGAAGGCCGCGCAATGATCCACGAGCTGGATCTTGCCAGCGGGTCATCCCGGCCATTCGCCATGGGGCTACGCAATCCCAACGGACTGGCCTGGAGCCCCTGGACCGAAGAACTCTGGACCACGGTCAACGAGCGCGACCAGCTCGGCTCCGACCTCGTCCCGGACTATCTCACCGATGTTCCGATCGGGGCGCAATATGGCTGGCCGTGGCTCTATTGGGGCAAGGAAGTGGATGAGCGCGTCGAGGCCGGGATGCCGCCCGGGATCATCGATTATACAAGAAAGCCGCAATTCGCGATGGGTCCACATGTCGCCGCGCTGGGGCTGGCCTTCACCGGCGCGGGCAACCGCATGGGCCAGAAATTCGCGCAGGGCGCATTCGTTGCCCGGCATGGCTCGTGGAACCGCAAGCCGGCGGCAGGCTATGATCTCGTTTTCGTCAATTTCGACGAGCGTGGGAACCCGATCGGCAAGCCGGTGCCGGTGTTGACCGGGTTCCTCAACGAAAACGGCACGACCAAGGGCCGCCCGACCTGGGTCGCCTGGGACCAGACCGGCGCGTTGCTGCTGAGCGATGATACCGGCAACATCATCTGGCGGGTCGAAGCGCCGGGCGCCGAACCGAGCGCCGGACACCAGCGGGTTGTCAGCGAACCCTTGGCGCCGCGCCAGCGGATCACCGATCCGTTCAACACTCCGGCGGGATAGCCGCTAGAGGCGCTTGCCGGCGCGGCCTGCAAGTTCGACGAGGTACTGCCACGCGGTGCGCCCGGAGCGCGCGCCGCGCCGCTTCGCCCATTCGAGCGCATCGGCCTGATCCCAGCCGAGCCCGTACTCGGCGGCATAGCCTTCGACGATCGCGAGATAGTCGTCCTGGGTGCAATTGTGAAACCCGAGCGCCAGTCCGAAGCGATCCGCCAGCGCCAGCCGGTCATCGACCACGTCCCGGGGGTTGAGCGGATCGTCCTGCTCGCTCGCTTCGCGCGCGACGATCGCCCGGCGGTTTGACGTCACCGCCAATCGCAGGTTGGGCGGGCGTTGCTCGACTCCGCCCTCCAGCCAGCTGCGCAAATGGCGCGGGCCGACGCTGTCGCCTTCGGCGAAACCGAGATCGTCGATGAACACCAGGAAGTTGCGGTCGATCTCCGACAGCTCGCCAAATAATGCGGAGAGACCATGCAGCGCGTCGGTTCCCACCTGGACCAGCGCAATCGTGCCGGGATGCGCGACCTGTGCGTCCGCCACTGCCGCCCGCAGCAAAGCGGACTTGCCCATGCCCCGCGCGCCCCACAGCAGCATATCGTGCGCGGCGTGCCCCTGGGCGAGACGCAGGACATTCTCGGTCACGCGCCGCTTCTGCAGGTCGATCCCGCGCAGCAGGCCGAGAGCGGGCGCTTCGAGATGCTCGATCGGTCGCGCGCCACGCTCGGTCCAGACATAGGCCGGCGCGGATTGCCAGTCGATCGGGGCCCGGTCTGGCGGGGCCAGCCTTTCGATCGCTGCCGCGATCCGCTCGAATATCTCGCTCTTCCTGGCCATCAGTCAGGCCTCAGGCGCCGAGCGCTTCGGCGTCAAGCGCATAGAGCAAGGCTGCGCCAGCCCGCGCGGACGCCGCAAGCCCCGCCGCCTCGGGCACGATATGTCCGAGGAAGAAGCGCACGGTCACCGGTTTGAGCGCAGCCAAGGCAGGGCTTTCGTCCGCCTCCACCGCGCGCGCCTGCCGGAGCAGCTGCCAGCCCGCCACCGCGACCGCGCACATCGTGCAGAACGGCACGCTGCCCGCCAGCCGGTCGTCGAGACTTGCATCCCGCAGCATCCATGCTCCGATCGCGGCACATTCGGCTGCGAGCCGGCCGAGCGCGGGGCCTTCGCCCGAGTCCGCTTCGATCTCGCGCATCAGCGAGGTTAGCACGGCTCCATCCTCCATCGGCAGCTTGCGCGTCACCAGGTCGGCGGCCTGGATGCCGTTGGTCCCTTCATAGATCGGCGGGATGCGGGCATCGCGGAAATGCTGGGCCGCTCAGGTTTCCTCGATGAAGCCCATCCCGCCATGAACCTGGATGCCGAGCGAAGTCACTTCCATCCCGATGTCGGTGCCCCAGGCCTTGAGCAGCGGGACCAGCAAGTCGGCACGCGCCTTGGCGGCATCGTCGCCCAGCGTTCCGCGATCGACTTGCCCGGCGGTGTAATAGAGCAAGGCCCGCGCGCCTTCAGTCAGTGCTTTCATCCGCATGACCATCCGCCGGACATCGGGATGCTCGATGATCGGCACGGGAGACTTGTCGGGCGAACCGGCGCGGGCGGACTGGATACGCTCCCGGGCATAGGAAATCGCCTGCTGGGTCGCGCGCTCGGCCAGCATCACGCCCTGCGCGCCGACATTGATCCGGGCCGAGTTCATCATCGTGAACATCGCCTTGAGGCCTTCGTTCTCGCGCCCGACTAGCTCGCCGATGCATGCGCCATTGTCGCCGAAGCTCATCACGCAGGTCGGCGAGGCATGGATGCCGAGCTTGTGCTCGAGGCCGACCGCCCGCAGATCGTTGCGCGGCCCCGGCGATCCGTCGTCGCCAGGGAGGTATTTCGGAACCAGGAACAGCGAAATCCCGCGGCTGCCTGCCGGGGCATCGGGCAGGCGGGCGAGCACCAGGTGGACGATATTCTCCGCTAGTTCGTGATCGCCCCAGGTGATGAATATCTTCTGGCCCTTGATCCTGAACTTCCCGGCGTGCTCGCCCTCGGTTACCGGAACCGCGCTGGTCCGCAGCGCGCCGACATCGCTGCCCGCCTGCGGCTCGGTCAGGTTCATCGTCCCCGACCATTCGCCGCTGATCAGCCTGGGAAGATAGGCCGCCTGCTGAGCTTCGCTCCCATGGTGTTCGATCGCCTCGATCGCGCCGACCGTCAGCATCGGGAGCAGCGAAAAGGCCATGTTCGCCGTACCGAGATTCTCCAGCACGTTGCAGGCCAAAGCGTAGGGCAGGCCCTGGCCGCCAAATTGCAGTGGCCCGGCGATCGTGTTCCAGCCCTGCTCGACATAGGCCCGGTAGGCGGCAGCGAAACCATCCGGCAGGCGGACGATCCCGTCTGCCAGGGTCGCGCCCTGCGTGTCTCCGATGCGGTTGAGCGGAGCGAACTCCCCGGCCGCGAAGGCGCCATTGCCTTCGACGATCGCCGCGACCAAGTCGGCATCGGCGGCGGCGAAGCGTTCATGCCGGGCCAATTCCTCGATCCCGGCATTGACCCTGAGGGCCAGCAACTGGTCTTCGCTCGCGGGAGTGAAATTCATGGCGTCATCCTCGGCATCCTGCGCG
>NZ_DBNHSF010000231.1:0-4015 GCF_057143545.1 Candidatus Andeanibacterium sp. | reverse complement strand
GCGCAGGTCGAGGGCGAGCGCGGAATCACGCCGGTTGCGAGCAGCAGCGACATCACTGTCAATGGAATCGCGGTCGATGTCCGCGGCGACAATCCGCAGGATGCGCGCGAAAAGGGCTGGAAGCTCGCGCAACGGCTGGGCTGGGAAAGGCTCGACGGGCCCGATATCAGCGATTCCCAGCTTGAAGCGATGGTCGCAGCGGTGGTGATCGAGAGCGAACAGGTCGGGCCGCGCCGCTATATCGCGACGCTTGGCATCAGCTACGACCGGACCAAGGCCGGACCGTTGCTCGGCAGCCAGACCGCCAGCCGCACCTCCGCGCCGATGCTGACCATCCCGGTGCTTAGATCGGGCGGAACCTACACCGTCTACGAAGTGCGCAATCCCTGGCAGCGCGCCTGGGCGGAATTCCAGACCGGGACCAGCGCGATCGATTATGTTCGGCCGTCGGGTGCCGGGGGGGATTCGCTGTTGCTCAATTACGGCCAGCTCGGGCGGCGCAGCCGCAGCTGGTGGCGCAATATCCTCGACGAATTCGGCGCGGCGGATGTCCTCGTTCCGGTCGCGGAACTGAGCCGCCAATGGCCCGGCGGGCCGGTGAGAGGCAGGTTCACCGCGCGTTACGGGCCCGACAATCGCTATATCGACGATTTCACGCTCGAAGCGGAAAACGAAGATGGCGTGGGCGACATGCTGGAAGCTGCCATCGCGCGCTTCGACGAGATTTATACCGGCGCCCTCGATCGCGGATTGCTGACTCCCGATCCCACCCTGCGCGAGGACCGGGTCGCGCTTGATCCAGTGATCGCCGAACTGATCGCATCCGAGCGCCGCATCAGGGAGGCCCAGGAAAATGCCGCCAACGCCGCCGCGCAGGCAGGCGAGGTGCTGCCGACGCAGGTCGTCGATGCCGCCTTGCCGCAGGCGCAGACGGTCAGCAGTTTTGTGGTCCAGTTCTCCTCGCCCGACGGATCGTCGGTCGATGCCGCGCTTTCCTCCGTCAGGGGTGCTCCCGGAGTCAGGGGCGCGGCGACCAGCAGCATTGCGATCGGCGGCGTCTCGGTCATGCGGGTCAGCTATGCCGGCGACATCGGCGGCCTCGCGGCGGCCTTGCGCTCGCGCGGGTGGAATGTCGCTCAAAGCGGCAATTCGCTCAGCATCAGCAGGTAGGGATGAGCGGTCAGATCGCCCTGCCATTGCGAGGAGGGCCGGGCTCCGGCCCAAGCCGGATCGTAGTCGGCAATGCCAACGCCCATGTATTCGAAGCCCTGGCCGCTCCCGAAAGCTGGCCCTTCCGGACCGCGGTGCTCGCGGGGCCGCCGCGTTCGGGCAAGTCGCTGATCGCGCAATGGTTCAACCGGCAGGCCCCGAGAGGAATTGGGGGCGAAGCTATCGACAGTGCCGACACGATCGACGAGACCGAATTGTTCCACCGCTGGAACCGCGCACAGGAAAGCGGAACGCCGCTGCTGATCGTCAGCGATGCCGAGCATTGGGAGATCGCGCTTCCCGACCTCAAGTCCCGCCTGGGAGCAGCGCTCCAGCTGGAAATTTCCCAGCCAGACGACGAGATGGCCGGTAACCTCATCCTTGCAATTGCCGAGGAATATGGGCTGGCGCTGGGCGATGGCGCGACCGGCTACCTCGTGCCCCGCTGCATCCGCAGTTTTCAGGGGATCGAGCAGCTGGTTGCCACGATCGATCGGCTGAGCATGGAGCGCAAGCAACCCGCGACCCTGTCGATCTGGCGGGATGCACTGGAAGCAATTTCCGGCTCGGAACAGCCGCGCTTGCTTTAGCGCCAATTTTGGGGAAGAATCAGCGATTATGGCCAATCGGTTGACCAATTACCTGGATTCCGTGCGCGCGCGCGACCCCGCGCCCCGTTCGCGCTGGGAAATCCTGCTCTATCCCGGGGTGTGGGCCCTGGCGTTCCACCGCGTGGCGCACTGGCTGTTTCGCGGGCGAATGTATTTCCTCGCGCGCATGGTGAACCATTTCTCGCGCTTCCTGACCGCGATCGACATCCACCCTGGCGCGCGGATCGGCAAGAACTTCTTCATTGACCATGGCTTCACGGTGATCGGAGAAACCGCAGAAATCGGCGACAATGTTACGATCTACCAATGCGTCACCCTGGGCGGGACCAATCCGGCCAACGGAATCGGCGGCAAACGCCATCCGACGCTGAAGGACAATGTGATCATCGGTTCGGGTGCGCAGATCATCGGGCCGATCACGATCGGCGAACGCGCACGGGTCGGGGCAAATGCGGTGGTCACCGACGATGTCCCCGAAGGTGCGACGATGATCGGCCTCAAGGCCCGCTCGACGCTGGTCCCGGCCGAGACCTGGCTGCGCGAATTCATGCCCTATGGCACGCCATGCGACGAACCATGCGAGCCGGGCGTGCAAAGGATCGAGGAACTCGAGGCCCAGCTGGCCGCGCTCAAGGCGGAGCTCGATGCGCTGAAGCAGGTATCCGTCGAAACCGCCCCGGTTTCCAAGCGCAGCGGTACGGATAGCTGATGGCGGCGTTCACGGAAGTCGGCAACGTCTTCCCGTTTCCCGGTCGCGTACCCCAAAACCCTCCGATCCAGGTGGGGTTCGAGCGGATCGAACTGATGCGCATACTCGATCTCTACGGACGCATGGTCGCGGCCGGGCAATGGCGCGACTATGCGATGGATTTTACCCGGGACATCGCCGTCTTCGCGGCCTTCCGCCGGACATCCGAACAGCCCCAGACCAGGATTGAAAAGCGTCCGGCGCTGCGCGGGCGGCAGGGAATGTGGACCCTGTTCGGCGAGCAGGGACAGGTGCTCAGGCGCGGCCACGAACTTGCCGGGGTGCTGGCCCCGATCGAGCGGCGATTGTTGAAGACTGTCGAGTGCTGATCGTCAGGCAAAGGCCTGGCTGGCGCTTTTCATCTCAAGTTGTTCGCGGGTGATCCTGCCGACGAGCTTCCAGTAGAGGAAAGTCGCCGCGAGCGAGAGAATTATGCCAAGCAGCGACATCGCCAGATCGACCGTCGGCGGGGCGACGATGAAGACAACCCCGTTAGTGTTGAACAGGTCGACACCGTTCTGGAACAGCTGCACCGCGAATGCGCCGACTGCGCACGCCCACCACGAGGTCACCAGTTCGGCGCTGCTATCGGCCTGGAATTCGTCGTCCCCGGCGCTGCGGTTGTAGAGCTCGCGCATCGCCTTGAAGGGCACGTAGAGGTTGACCAGCGGCACGAAATAGCTGCCGACCGCCCAGCCGGGCGAATAACGCAGTCCAGTGAGCCCCAAGTCGTGCAGATTGCGCCACGCGCGATAGGTCCACAGGCATGACATGACGACAATGCCGAACAGCAACAACAGATAGGCCGAGGCATAGGCCAGCGCGAGCATACTCAGCGTCACCGGCGAAAGGCCGAGACTGGCCGCCGCGAACCCGGCAAGGAATACCGCAGGAAAAGCCAGCAAGGCGAACGCAATGAAGGCCAGCAGGAAGCCGCGCAGCCATCTGGCGCGCCGTTCCAGTATTTCGAGCCCTCGCGCGAAGCCCACTACCCGATCCCCAGATGCCTGCGCCTCAGTCTAGGCGAGGGCAGGGGGATTGCAATGCAGCCTAATCCGCGCTCCCCGCCTTCTGGATCTGGGCCAGCACATGGCCGGTCTGCTCATTGCCCGATTGCGGCACGAAATCGTTGTCGCGCGCGGAAATCCGCTCCCACGCCGCGGCCACGCCTTCGACAGTGCGCTCGCCTTCGGGCAGGATCACCGGCTCGTTCATTGTGACGAAGGCCGAATGGTAGCCGCCGGCGCCGGCCCCCACGATGACATTGTTGGGCGCGTCCTCGCTGACCAGGTAGAGCGCCGCAGGCACCACGTTTTCCGGGGCAAACATGCCCGAGATCTGTTCCGGAATGATGTCCTCGGTCATCCTGGTCGCGGCGAGCGGGGCGAGCGCATTCACCCTGACATTGTATTTCGCGCCTTCGAGGTGGAGCGTCTTGGCGAGCCCG
>NZ_DBNHSF010000230.1:0-3930 GCF_057143545.1 Candidatus Andeanibacterium sp. | reverse complement strand
CGCGTCGGAATGGTCATTTGGTGAGCGCCAAGCGCTTTTGATTTGGCTGGGCCAAAACTGCGAAAGCATTCACGGGCTCAATTCGCTCTTGCCGCAGCCGCTTCGCGTTGAGGTGGCAACACCAACGGCACGGGAATGGCTGGCCAAGGAGCCTGAAAGCGCTGAAGCCAACTACCACTATGCGCTCTTCGTTGGTCAGTTTGATCGAGACGTTTCCATCTACGATTGCCTCCAAAAAGTCATTGAACTCGAACCCAATCACCAGCCAGCGTTAACAATGCTCCTCGACTTGGTTGTTCAGGGCGTAGCCTATGAGCAACACGAGCTACCGATTGGTTATTTGGGTTCTGCCGAGGAGGCCGTTACTGATCTCGAAGACGCTTTGGCCTTGGTGGAGCGTCTCACGGACGTTGATCTGCGTACCAAACTGACTGCAAAACTTGAGGAACAACTACAAACCGCCCATGCGTGGATACAGTTTGAGCGATCGGGGACCGAAACTGATTTCGAAAGTTGGCGGGGCAAGCAGGGCGCATAAGGCACAGTCGATCTATGTCCGCAATGCGTCGTTAGCGGACCCATCATATCCTTTGCGCTGGCATCGCCAGTGCAGCCGCGCCGCGCCCCGCGCACATCCGGCGGCAAATCCCAAACACTTCACTTGGCGTTCAGCGAGGTGCTGGCTATAGGCAGCACCCATGAATTCGATCAGCCGCTCAACTCGTTCGCCCATCCGCGCGCTCGCGCTGGTCGGGGCCGCCGCCGCCATGCTCGCGATTTCCGGATGCAGCCGCCAGAGCGGCCCGCGCGATCTCAACTATGTCGCGCGCGATGTCGAGACGCTTTACCAGGCGGCCAAGCTCAGGCTCGATCGCGGCGATCTCAGGCTTGCCGCCGCGCTATTCGACGAGGTCGAGCGCCAGCACCCCTATTCGCCCTGGGCCCGCCGCGCCCAGCTGATGAGCGCGTTCTCCTATTATGTCGCCAAGGATTACAACCAGTCGATCGAATCCGCCCGCCGGTTCCTCTCGATCCATCCCGGCAACAAGGATGCGCCCTACGCCTATTACCTGATCGCGCTGTGCTATTATGAGCAGATCAGCGACGTGAAGCGCGACCAGGCGATCACCCAGCAGGCAATGACCGCGCTCAACGAGATCAACCGCCGCTTCCCGCGCACGCAATATGCGGCCGATGCCCGGCTCAAACTCGACCTTGTGCGCGACCACCTGGCCGGCAAGGAAATGGAGATCGGCCGCTTCTACGAAAAAAGCGGCAAATGGCTCGCCGCGCAGTTGCGGTTCCGCAACGTGATCGAGAATTACGACACCACCAGCCACACCGCCGAGGCGCTCTACCGCATGACCGAGACCAATCTTTCGCTCGGCCTGCACGAAGAGGCCAAGAAATATGCCGCCGTGCTCGGCGCCAACTATCCAGGCAGCAAGTGGTACGATCGCGCCTACCGGCTGATGGATCGCTACGCACCCGATGTTGCCGGGATCTGATCCGCGCGCGCGTTTCGCCTGTTCGTAATTCCCGGTTTGGGCGGTGACGCGCCGGGCGCGCTCGGTTAGAACCGGCGGCGCATATGCTCACCTCGCTCGCCATCAAGAATGTTGTCCTGATCGAAGCGCTCGAGCTCGGCTTCGGGCCGGGGCTGGGCGTGCTGACCGGCGAGACCGGCGCGGGCAAGTCGATCCTCCTCGACGCGCTCGGCCTGGTGCTGGGCGACCGGGCCGACAGCGCGCTGGTCCGCGCAGGGTGCGACCAGGCGAGCGTGAGTGCGACGTTCGAGTTCGCGCGCCTGCCCGAAGCGGTCGGCGAAGCGCTGGCCGAGGCCGATATACTGGTCGAAGCGGGCGAACCGCTGATCCTGCGGCGCAGCGTGAAGGCCGATGGGGGGTCTAAAGCCTGGATCAACGACCAGCCGGTGAGTGCGGGCCTATTGCGCGCGATCGGCGACGCGCTGGTCGAGCTGCATGGCCAGCATGACGATCGCGGGCTGGTCAATCCGCGCGGGCACCGGGCGCTGCTCGATCGCTATGCCGGGGCGGATCTGGTGTTGGTGGCGCAGGCCTGGGCCGATTGGCAGGGGGCGCAGGCAAGACTGGCCGAGGCGCGCGCTGCGATCGAACAGGCGAAGGCCGACCAGGACCTGCTGCTCGCCCATCTCGAAGAGCTCTACGCGCTCGCCCCCGAAGCGGGCGAGGAGGAACGGCTCGCCGAGGCCCGCAGCGCGATGCAGAAGGGCGAAAGGCTCTCGGGCGATCTCGAGGAACTGCGGCAGCTGTGGGACGGTTCGGATTCGGCGCTCGCCAGCCTGCGTTCTGCCGCCCGGCGGCTCGACCGGATCGCCGGCGAGCACCAGCTGCTGGGCGAAGCGCTCGCAGCGCTCGACCGCGCGGTGATCGAGGCGGGCGAAGCGGAAGAACGGCTCGCGGCCGCGGCCGAGGCGATGCAGCACGACCCCGCCGAACTCGACCGGATCGAGACCCGCCTGTTCGAGCTGCGCGGGCTGGCGCGCAAGCATCGCTGCGAGGTCGACGACTTGCCGGCAAAGATGCACGAGCTGCGCGCGGCGCTCGACGCGATCGAGGCCGGCGATGCCGAGCTTGCTACGCTCGAAGCGGCGGAGCGGAAGGCCGCCGATGCCTATGCCGCGGCCGCCTGCGAGCTGAGCGATTTGCGCGGCGAGGCGGCTGGCCGGCTCGATGCGGCGGTGGCCAAGGAATTGCAGCCGCTCAAGCTCGATGCCGCACAATTCCGCACGCTGGTGAAGGAATTGCCCGAGGAGCGCTGGGGCCCGGCAGGCATGGATGCGGTCGAGTTCCTGGTCTCGACCAATCCCGGCGCCGAGTTCGCCCCGCTGATCAGGATCGCTTCGGGTGGCGAGCTGTCGCGCTTCATCCTCGCGCTCAAGGTTGCATTGGCCGAGCAGGGATCGGCCGCGACGATCATCTTCGACGAGATCGATCGCGGGGTGGGCGGCGCGGTTGCCTCGGCGATCGGCGAGCGGCTCGCGCGGCTGGCTGATGGCGGGCAGCTGCTCGCGGTTACCCATTCGCCGCAGGTCGCCGCGCGCGGCGGCACGCATTACGTGATCGCCAAGACCTCCCAAGGGACCGTGACACGCACTTCGGTCCACCTGCTCGATGCCGCAGGACGGCAGGAGGAAATCGCCCGCATGCTGTCGGGCGCGGAGATCACCAGCGAGGCGCGGGCGCAGGCGGACCGCTTGCTCGAAAGGGCGTGATATTCATTTTGAATCAGTGCATCATGCCTGAAAATATCGCTGATCGGGGTTCGCGAATTGATGAGTTCCAGCGCCAATCGGAGATGAATGCGTGCACAGCGACCAGCCCTTTACCGACTATTACGGTCTCCTGCAGGTCAACCGGAATTGCGACATACGGGTGCTCGAAATCGCCTATCGCTATTTCGCGAAAATGTATCATCCCGATCATGTCGAGACCGCCGACCCCGACAAGTTCAACCAGGTGGTGGAAGCCTACAGGGTCCTGAAGGACGCGGAAAAGCGGGCCGAATACGATCGCACCTACGACGCCAATCTGGGAAATGGGGCGACCGAGTTCTCGATCCCGAGCGACCTCGAGATCGACGAAGGCACCGCGCTCAGCGATGCGGAAGCCCATGAGATCATCCTCCTGCATCTCTACAAGCGGCGGCGCGAGAATCCGTCCGATCCCGGGGTGGTCGGCTGGCTGCTGCAGGAAATGCTCGAATGTACCGACGAGCAGTTCGAGTTTCATTCCTGGTACCTGAAGGCCAAGGGCTATCTCGAAATGACCGAGCAGAGCACGCTGGCGATCACCGTTACCGGCGTGGATCACGTGTTGTCGATGACGCGCAGCGCCGCGGCGCAGCGGCTGCTGATCGGCAAGCCCAACGGGGCCGACGGGGGCTGAC
>NZ_DBNHSF010000229.1:0-7080 GCF_057143545.1 Candidatus Andeanibacterium sp. | reverse complement strand
AGCATCGTCACCGCGAGCTTCAACGCGCTCGGCGGGTTGCGCACGACCGTCGGCAGCGTTGCCGAGCAGGATTTCGACCGTGTCGAACACATCGTCATCGATGGCGGTTCGAGCGACGGAACGCGCGAATACCTCGAGAGCCTGGGCGACAGCGTGCGCTGGGTGAGCGAACCCGATGCCGGCATTGCCGATGCGCTGAACAAGGGGACCGCGTTGGCGCGGGGCGATTATGTGCTCGTCCTGCAGGCCGAGGACCGCTTCGCGGCACCGGACAGCATTTCCCGGGCCGCAGCGCACCTCGATGGCGCGGATGTCGTCAGTTTCGACGTCGAGGTCGATCGATCGGGAAGCACCCATCGTTATCGCTCCCATGGGTTCGGCGAAAAGCTCGAGTGGTTTGCGGCGATTCCCCATCAGGGAGCATTCATTCGCCGCGCCTTGTTCGCGGAAATCGGGGATTACGATTCATCGCTCACAATCGGGATGGATTACGATTTCCTCCTGCGGGCGAAGCGTTCGGGTGCTTCCTGCAAGGTCGTTCCCGAAGTGCTTTCGCTGATGCCCGCAACGGGAATCAGCGCGAAACTCGATTGGGGCAGCCTGAGAGTGCGGCTCGACGAGAACCGCAAGATCCAGACGCGGCATGCGCAATCGGCGTCGCGGCTGCTCCTCCAGGCACTGTTCTGGAAGGCATACCTGCCCTACAAGCGGCTGCGCCATCTTGGATCATGATCACCTTCGTCCTGCCCTATTATAACGAGGCCGATTTCATCGGAGCGACGCTCGCGAGCCTCGCCCGGCAGGAGGACCGGCGCTTTGCCCTGGTCCTGGTTGACAACGCATCGAGCGACAACGGGACCGGCGTTGCGCGAGCCATTGCGGCCGACATGCCGGATATCGATATCCGCTTCATCGCCGAGCCGGAGCCGGGCAAGCTCAATGCATTGAGGGCAGGAATGCGGGTGGCGCAGACCGAATTCGTCGGCACATTGGATGCCGACACGATCTACCCGCCGCATTATGTCGCGCGGGTGCTCGGCTTGTTCGAGCGCAATCCCGCCGCCAGCATGGTGCTGGCATTCGGGCAGGCCCATGGCGAGACCCTGGCGTCATCGTCACGCTGGCTGCAGGCGAGGCTGTTCCCGCGCCATTGCCTGACCGGAGGGTTCGGCCAGGCTTTCCGCCGCGAGCTGCTGGAACGCGCCGGCGGGTTCGACCCGCAGCGCTGGCCGTATGTGCTCGAAGACCACGAAATCGTGCATCGCGTGGTGAAGCTGGGGCCGCTGGTCTATGCCCGCGACCATGTCTGTTTCCCATCGGACAGGCGGCAGGATCGCAGCGAGTGCAGCTGGAACCTGACCGAGCGAGTGCTGTACAAGGCCCTGCCCGAACGTTCGATGGACTGGTTCTTCTACCAGTTCCTGGGCCCGAGATTCGAGGAGCGGGGGCTGCGCAATATCAGGCTGCGCGATCAGGCCTGGCGCGGGGAAGACGCTGCTTCGTCGTAGATTGCCAGCACATCGCTTGCCACGCGCTCCCAACTGTATTTGCGGGACGCTGTGGCGATCGCGGTCTTCGCGAAATCCAGTCTAGTCGAACCGTCCCATTGCGCGATTTCGACGATCGCATCGCGCCATGCGGCAGGGTCGCCCGGCTCGACGAGGATGCCCGTCTCGCCGTCGATCACCGCGTCGACCAGCCCGTCGCAGCGCGCAGCGAGCACGATCCCGCCCGCCGCCGCGGCCTCCGGAGCGACCAGGCCGAAGCCTTCATATTCGCCCGAGGCCACCGGGATATTGGGAACGATAACGCACAGCGCGCGGCGATAGGCTTCGGCGAGCTCGGCTCCGGCGAGCGGTCCGAGATGGCGCACGCGCGGGTCCGCCAGCAGCGTTCGCTCGGCATCGGTCCAGACCGTGCCTGCGACATCGAGTTCGATGGCGGCGGGCAACAGCGGCAGCACCTCGCGGATGAACCAGCCGCAACCCTTGCGCTCGACCAGGCGCCCGGCAAACAGCAGGCGCCCGTTATGCGTGCCATCCACCTCTGCGCCTGCAATGTCCGTAGCCAGGGGGACGACTCGGGCATCTTTCCAGCCGGTCTCGGCGGCGACCGCGCGCGTCGCCTGCGAATTCGCAATCACGGTCGCGCGCTTCAGCAACTTCGCTCCGAGCTTGAGGTAGGTTCCGTAAAGACGGCCTTTCAGCCCGCCGCGCCGGTGATAGGAAACGTCGGTCCCATGGGCTGAGAGCACCACTTTCGTTCCGGCCCCGGCCAGCAGCCCGACCGGCCACAGCGCCATGTCGCCGATATGGAGCACGCGCGCCGCCTGCTTGCGCGCCAGCCAGCGGCGCAGGATCGTGAACGGGAAGCCGAACAGCGCCGGCGGCGAAGGCGGCATGCCGTTCGCACGTCCCTCGAGCGCCACGATTTCAATCCCGCGCTGCCTGGCGATCGCTTCGGTCAGGCGCAGCGAATAGGTCTCCATCCCGCCCATCGCCGGGGCCCATTTCCGGGTTACAAACAGGATCTCGGCTTCGCTCAATTGCACGCGCCTCGCTTGTCCTACGCGGTCATGTATCAGGCCGTGAACACCGGAGGCGGTGCTCAAGTCAAGCGGCGGAGCGGGGGCTGTCCGCTTGTCCGGCAGGCTTCCTGGCTTGTCCTTTGGTCAGCAGCGCCTCGATCCGGTCAAGCCGGTCCTCCATATAGTGCATCCGCTTGAGCCCGGCTTCGGCGAGCTTGCGGTTCGCCCCGATCAGGTCGGCGAGAATTCCGAGCAGTATTGTGACTACGCCCAGCACCAGCAAGGCGCCGCCGATCACCAGCGACTGGATGTGGCCGCCTGCCATGCCCAGCGCATAGAGGATCGCGAAGCGGATAATCGGGAGCGCGCCCAGCGCCGCGCAGAAGCCGCCCGCCACCACGAACACCCGCAGGGGATTGTAGGTAGTATAGGCGCGGGCGATCGTGATCCCGGTGTTGACGATGAATTGCGGGATCGAGCGGAACAGCCGCGATGGGCGGGCCGCCGGGTTGGTCCTGATCGCGACGCTTTCGACCTTGAGCCGCTTGCGCCCGGACTGGATCAGCATGTCGGTGGTATAGGAGAATTCGGTGGTGATCGTGATCGACTGCGCCGCCTCGCGGCTCATTGCGCGGAACCCGCTGACGGCGTCGGTCACCCCGGTGCGCGAGAGCCTGCGCACGACCGAGCTGCCGAAGCGTTGGAGCAGGCGCTTCACCGGCCCGAAATGCGCGTTGTTGCGCACGCCGCGGTCGCCGATCACGATATCCGCGCGGCCATCGACGATCGGCGCGACCAGGCTGGCGATATCCTCGCCGACATATTGGCCGTCGGCATCGGTGTTGACGATGATGTCGGCCCCGGCCCGCAGGGCAGCGTCCTTGCCCGACTGGAAGGCTGCCGCGAGGCCGCGATTGGACCGGTGGGTGACGATGTGGTGGACGCCCCATTTGCGGGCGGCAACGGCGGTGCCGTCGCTGCTGCCATCGTCGACCACGAGGATCTCGATCGTGTCGATTCCGGGGATCTGGCGCGGCAATTCGGCCAATGTCGCGGGCAGGTTTTCCGCTTCATTGAAGCATGGAATCTGGATGATCAGCTTGGTCATCGCGCAATTTGCCCCCGGTTTTCGCCCCTGTCGCGGCCCATCTCGCCCCAAAGGCGTTAAGGAAGCGTAAACTATCAGGATCGGCCTCGGCCGCGGTACTGGCGATTTCGATCATGCGCGCCTAAGGCAGGGGCGGAGATCGGGAGGTTCCGCTTGCAACACGACGAACGCGCAGGCCTGCTGTGGGTGCTGGCAGGCTTCTGCACCCTCTCGATCGGCGATGCGATCATCAAGGGCATGCCGGGGGCTTGGCCGGCCCCGGCGATGGTGCTGACGCGCTATGTCGTGGGCACGTTCCTGCTGGCGGCGTTGCTGATACGGTTCGAAGGGGTCAGATCGCTCGCCCTCCCGAAAGAACGGCTCCAATGGCTGCGCGGCGTCGCGATCAGCTGTTCGGCGATCGGGATGTTCATGGCGGTGTGGATCATGCCGCTCGCCGAAGCGACCACGATCGCCTTTACCCAACCGATGATCACCGCGGTGCTGGGGATGATCTTCCTGCGCGAAAAGGCGCGCGCAAGCACCTGGATCACCACGCTGATCGCGTTTGTCGGGGTGGTGATCGTGCTGCGGCCAAGCTTCGAGCAATTCGGCTTCGGCGCGCTGCTGCCGCTCGTCGGCGCGACCGGCATGGCGGTTACGATCATCGCCAATCGCGCCGTGCATGGCCGCGCGAGCATCCTTGCCATGCAATATTACATGTCGGTCACGGCGATGATCTTCCTGTTCTTCGCCGTGATCGCCGGCCATTTCAGCGGGGCCGAGGCCTTCGCCATGCACTGGCCGCACTGGAGCGTCGTTGCGCGCTGCGCCCTGATCGGGATCACCGCCAGCTTCGCCCAGTGGTTCATCTATATGGGCACGGCCAAGGCCGGGGCGGGGACGGTCGCGCCGATGACCTACGGCCAGTTGCTGATGGCGGTGCTGTTCGGGGCGCTGTTCTTCGACGATTATCCGGACCTGGTATCGCTCCTTGGCGCCGCGATCATTATCGGATCGGGGCTCTATTTGTGGTGGGACACGAGAAGGCGCGCGCGCAATCAGGCGCCAACGCCATGAGCAACCCCCACCGCACCGGCATGCTGATGGCGCTGGCGGGGTTTGCGCTGTTCTCGGTCGGCGATGCGATCACCAAGTCGATGACCGGGCAATGGTCGCCGATCGCGGTGGCGGCGCTGCGCTTCTGGATGGGCGCGCTGGCGCTCGGCCTGTTCCTCTGGTTCAGCGAAGGAAAACGCGCGTTCCGCCCGGCCAGCCCGTGGCTGCAGCTGGCGCGCGGGGCAAGCCTCGCGCTGGCCACTATCGGTTTCTTCACCGCGGTCTTCCTGATGCCGCTGGCGGTGGCGATTGCCATCGCCTTTGCCGCTCCGGCCTTTGCCGCATTGCTGAGCGGGCCCTTGCTCGGGGAAAAGGTTCGCCCGGCGACCTGGTGGGCGATCGCGATCGCGCTTGCCGGCGTGGTCATCGTCCTGCGGCCGAATGTTCTCGAGCTTGGCTGGGCGGCGTTGCTCCCGCTCTTGACCGCGCTGGGCATGGCGCTGCTGGTGATCACCAACCGGGCGGCGGCGGGGCAGGGGTCGGCGCTGTCGATGCAGTTCTTCCTCGCGGCGGGGGCGGCCGTGCTGCTGCTGATTGCGGCGCTGGTCGGCGGCTGGAGCGGGGTCGCCTTGCTCAGGCTGGGAGTGCCCGACTGGACTGTGGTCGCCCGTTGCGCGCTGGTGGCGGTGACGGGAACGACCGGCCATTGGCTGATCTATCTCGGCACGACCAGGGCCGGTGCGTCGTCGATCGCGCCGACCACCTATGTCCAGCTGATCACCGTCCCGCTGCTCGGTTGGGCGGCATTCGGCGATGTTCCCGACCTGGCGACCGCGATCGGCGCGCTGGTGGTGGTCGGTGCCGGGCTGCTGCTATGGTGGGACGGGCGCGACCTCGCCTCGACCCAGGAGCGGTGAACGAGAATGCTGGATGCTGCAGCGTATACGTCCGACGCGGCGAACGTCTCTTCTTCGGTCGGCACCGGGCTCTGATCGTCGGCGTAGTTCTGCGTGCTCAATCGGCTTGAGAATTGCCTGCTTTCGTGCATGTTGATCCGATGAAGGGGGACAGACCTATTGGCCGCAATGCCCTGCGCGAGATTGTGGCGCTATCGGCGACTGACGCGGGGTCGTTCCCGATTTGTACTTCCGCCCAGCTTCGATCTGCATGATCGGGCGCCCGGCACCACGGCTCGACGGACCGGAAATTCCGCGCAAGGGCCAGGCAGGGCTGGACGAATGCGCGCTCGTGTTCGATGTGCTCGATGCCGCGCGCAAACCCGGCCTGATGATCGATGTCGGCGCCCATTTCGGCAGTTCCCTCGCCCCGTTCGCCCGGGCCGGCTGGAAGGTGCTGGCGTTCGAGCCCGATGCCGCGAACCGCGCACGGCTGGAGGAGAGAATGGCGGCGTCCCCGCAGGGATATGCCGGGGTCTGGCTTTCGCCGCTCGCCGTGAGCGATCGGGTTCTCGAGGACGTCGCGTTCTTTTCCTCCCCGGTCAGTACCGGGATCAGCGGGCTGTCGGCCTTTCATGAAACGCATAGCGAGACGGCCCGCGTCTCGACCACGACCTTGAACCACGTGGCACGGGAACACGAACTGACTGCGATCGATTTTCTCAAGATCGATGTCGAAGGACATGAAATGTCTGTCCTGTCGGGCCTCGATTTCGACTCCTTGCGCCCGCGTGCGATCGTCGCGGAGTTCGAGGATAGCAAGACGGTTCCGAACGGTTATTCGACCTGGGACCTTGCCACGTTTCTTGCGGATCGTGGCTATTGCGTGTTCGTGAGCGAGTGGCATCCGATCGAACGCTATGGCGTCCGCCATCAGTGGCGTCGCTTCATGCGCTGGCCGGTCGAGGTCCCGGCGGATGCATGGGGGAACCTGGTGGCTTTCGCTGAGCCACCGGGCGAGGAAAGTCTGAACGTCGCGCTGTTGCGGAACGTTACCTTCCCCAGGTCACGCTTCCGCTCGCTCATAAGTCGAATCCGCCGATTGGTGCGTTGAAACAATAATCAGTCGGCTTCCCTCGACGCGGCTCCGGAATACCGGCGTCGGCCTGCTATGGACGCGGCTTCCGGATCAGGACACTTGCCGCCGAAAGAATGCCGAAGTCCGATGACAGGAAGGTCCTGCCCTCCAGCTTCCAGCGCAAGATGATCGGGATCATTCGCCGCTTCTCAGAAAGGAGCCGGTCCTTGATCCATGCGGGCACCTCGCTGGTGTCCTTCGCGCGTCTGGGCGGCGGGCGCAGAGCCTGGTTGCTGGTGCGCGTGGGCGGCAGATCGAGCAGGCGCCTGATCCGGTCCACCACTCTTCCGCCGCGCTCCTCGATTTGGCGCTGGTCCGTCACCAATAGCCGGTCAAATCCAGCCTCCCGGACCTTCAGCAGTGCCTCGGCAAA
>NZ_DBNHSF010000228.1:0-13472 GCF_057143545.1 Candidatus Andeanibacterium sp. | reverse complement strand
CGCGGTGTAGCTGAGGCGCACCGATTGCGACTTGATGGTGATCCCGCGCTCGCGCTCAATGTCCATGTTATCAAGGACTTGCTCGCTCATCTCGCGGTCGGTCAGCCCGCCGCAAGCCTGGATCAGCCGGTCGGCGAGGGTCGACTTGCCATGGTCGATATGGGCGATGATGGAAAAATTGCGGATATGCGCCAGGTCGGTCATCCGGCGCCTTTAGCGATGCATCCGGCGCATGTCAGCAAGCTTCGCTTCCAAGCAATCAAATCCGTTGATTACCTGGCGCCACGCCGCCCGCACCCGCTTGAATTGGCGCCCCGGCGCGTTCATGGTTGCCTGCTCGTGCAAAGTCGCGGGGGAGGTCAAGGGTTGCGGCATATTGCGATTATCGGGTCGGGTCCGGCGGGCTATTACACCGCCGAAGCTGCGCAGAAGGCGCTCGGCGACGACGTCCAGGTCGATATTTTCGATTGCCTGCCGGTGCCCTACGGGCTGATCCGCACCGGCGTCGCGCCCGATCACCAGTCGATCAAGGCCGTCTCGAAGCGCTACGAAAAGACCGCGCTGTCCGAAAACGTCCGCTTCGTCGGCAATGTCACGGTCGGCAAGGATATCACCATCCCCGAACTGCGCGCGCTCTACGACGCGGTGGTGCTGGCCACCGGCGCGCCCAACGACCGCGAGCTCGATATCCCGGGCAGCGAGCTCGGCAATGTCTTCGGCAGCGCGGCGTTTGTCGGCTGGTATAACGGCCATCCGCAATTCGCCGGACTCGAACCCGATCTGTCGGGCAAGACCGCGGTCGTCATCGGGATGGGCAATGTCGCGCTCGATGTGGCACGGATCCTGTCCAAGACCGAAGCGGAGTTCGAAGGGAGCGATATCGTCGCCCACGCGCTCTCGAAGCTGACCCATTCGGGGATCGAGCGGATCGTGATCCTGGGCCGGCGCGGGCCGCACCAGATCATGATGACCCCCAAGGAGCTCGGCGAATTGGCTTCGCTCGAACGCGCCTCGCCGCGGGTCGATCCGCATGACCTGCCCGACGAGGGCGACGACGCTCTGCTCGAGCCCGGGCTTCGCAAGTCCGTCACCCATCTGCGCAGTTTCGCGGCGATCCCCGAGGAGATCCATGCGGACAAGAAGATCGAGATCGAATTCGATTTCTTTGCCCAGCCCAAGGCGCTTACGGGGGACGGCAAGGTCGAGGCGATCGAGGTCGAGCGCACCGAAGTCCGGGCGGGCAAGGCAATTCCGACCGGCGAAACCTACACGATCCCCACCGGGCTGGTGGTCAGTTGCATCGGCTATCGCACATCGCCAATTCCCGACGTCCCGTTCGACGAGCGCGCGGGGCGCTTCCCCAATGACGAGGGCCGGATCCTGCCAGGGCTCTATTGCGTCGGCTGGGCCCGGCGCGGGCCTTCGGGCACGATCGGCACCAACAAGCCCGACGGTTTCGCGGTGATCGAGACGATCGTCGAGGATATGGAGACCGGCATCCTCGGCCCGGCCAACAAGCAGGGACGCCCCGGCTTCGATACGATCGCCAATCTCCGCAATCTCGAAGTGGTGACCTTCAAGGACTGGAAGAAGATCGAGGAAGCCGAGGAACAGGCGGCGCGCACCGGCGCGCCGCGCGAGAAATTCGTCGATGTCGATGCGATGATCAAGGCGCGGGGTTAGCGCCTCAAACCCGCATCGGCATCAGCACATAGAGCGCCGGGCTCTTCTCGTCCTTGCGGATCAGGGTCGGGGCGCCGGGATCGGCCAGGTGCAGCTCGACGCTGTCCCCGTCCACTTGCTGGAGAATGTCCTTCAAGTAGTTGGCATTGAAGCCGATTTCGAACCCCTCCGCCTTGTATTGGGCGGGCACTTCCTCGGCCGCATTGCCGTTGTCGGGCGAAGTGACCGAAAGCGTCACCTTGTCCGCTTCGAGCCCCATCTTGACCGCACGGGTCTTTTCGGTGGCGATCGTCGCCACGCGGTCGACCCCTTCGAACAGGCTCTTGGGATCGAGCTTCAACAGCTTGTCGTTGCCGGTCGGGATCACGCGGCTGTAATCGGGGAAGGTCCCGTCGATCAGCTTGCTGGTGAGCACCACCCCGCCCTCGCCGCCGAGCGTGAAGCGGATCTTGCTGGGCGACAGGTCGATCTCGACATTGCCGTCGAGCGCCTCTTCGAGCAGCTTCCTAAGCTCGGCCACGGCCTTGCGCGGCACGATCACATCCGGCATGCCTTCCGCGCCATCGGGCCGCGGCAGCGTGTAGCGCGCCAGCCGGTGGCCGTCGGTCGCCGCAGCCTTGAGCACCGGCCCGCCGCCCTTCGCGTCCTCGTCCGATACGTGCAGGAAGATGCCGTTAAGGTAATAGCGTGTCTCTTCGGTCGAGATTGCGAAGCGGGTCTTGTCGATCAGCTCCGCCAGCGTCTTGGCAGGAAGCTCGAAGCTGGTCGGCAAATCGCCTTCGACGATCACCGGGAAATCGTCGCGCGGCAGGGTCGGCAGCTGGAAGCGGCTGCGCCCGGCCTTGACCACCATGCGGTTCTCGTCGGTTTCGAGCCCGACCTGGCTGCCTTCGGGCAGTTTGCGAGCGATATCGAACAGCAGATGCGCCGAAACCGTGATCGCGCCGGGAGCATCGACCGACACCGCGGCCATGCTTTCGACCACCTGCAGGTCGAGATCGGTCGCCATGATTCGCACGGTCCCATCGGCCGAGGCATCGATCAGGACATTCGACAGGATCGGGATCGTGTTGCGCCGCTCGACCACCGATTGGACATGGGACAGCGACCGCAGCAGAGTAGCGCGTTCGATGGTTGCCTTCATCGTTCCCTTCGGTCCCTTTTACGCGCGCTTCTAGGAATCGCCCCAAAGCGCAAATTACATGGATCCATACCCTTACCCTCCCTGCCACGCGCGGCAAGGTTGCACTTCACGCAATTCCCGTATTCTGGGGATAAATGCCCGAAAACCGCCGGATTTTGGATTCAGGAGAGCATTGCCATTCCGCCATTCACATGCAGCGTCTGGCCGGTGATATAGCCCGCTTCCCTCGATGCGAGGAAGGCAACGGCGGCACCGATATCCTCGCCTTCGCCCATCCTGCCCATCGGGATGCGGGCATTGAGCGCTTCCTTCTGCGCATCGGGTAGGACATCGGTCATTTTGGTGCGGATGAAACCGGGCGCAACGCAATTGGCGGTAATCCCGCGGCTGGCGACTTCCTGGGCGTAGCTCTTGGTCATCCCGACCAGCCCGGCCTTGGCCGCGGCATAGTTCACTTGGCCGGGATTGCCGGTCGCGCCGACCACGCTGGTGACGGTCACGATCCGGCCGAAGCGAGCCTTCATCATCGGTTTGGCGGCGGCGCGCATCAGGCGGAAGGCGGCTTCGAGATTGACCTTGATAACGGCATCCCATTCCTCGTCCTTCATCCGCATCGCCAGGTTGTCGCGGGTGATCCCTGCATTGTTGACGAGGATGTCGATTCCGCCAAGCGTATCGACCGTGGCCGGGACGAGATGTTCGACCTGCTGGGTATTCGCGAGATTGCAGGTGATCTCGACATGGTCGCCCTCGCCTCTGCACGGCGCCTCGTCGTTGAGCTGTTCGCGGAACAGGCGCAGTTTGTCGGGGTTTGAGCCCGACAGCGCTAGCCGCGCGCCCTGCTGCGCCAGCGCATAGGAAATCGCCGAGCCGATCCCACCCGAAGCGCCGGTGACCAGCGCGGTCATGCCTTTTAAGTCGAACATCATCTTCTCCATTTTGGCGCTCGCAGAGGCGGTAAGGCGCGGAGCCTATTGTCCGGAATCGTGATTGTTGACTACCCGGCGAATACCCTCCTTCATGGTTTCACCAGAGAAATTAAGCAGCAATCCAACCGATCTGTTCGTCAGGCATAAATAAGCAAGTAGCTGTTTCGCATGTAGATTCTGGAGTCGCTCGATCGACTTGATCTCCAGAATCAGCCTATTGTCTACCAGTATGTCGATGCGAAACGCTGCTACAAACCGCAACCCGTCATATTCAATATCGACCGGCACTTGCCGGTCGACACCCAATCCATGGCGTTCCAATGCCCCGCTAAGAACCGTCTCATAAACGCTTTCTAGCAGGCCTGGACCAAGTTCGCGATGAATGCGGATGCATTCATCGACGACGATGCCGCTTAAGTCATCGATTGGTCGCATCGCGATCCTCCGCGCCTCACCGCCTCTGCGAGCGTCTAAATATGTTTTGCCAGCGCCTCGATATCGTCCATCGTCACCACGCTGGTCACTTCTACACCCTCGAGTGTGCGCGAGACCATCGGCCCGACCACCTTGCCGCCAAGCTCTACGAACTGTTCTACCCCCGCATGTCCCATCGCGATCATGCTCTCACGCCAGCGCACGCGCCCGCAGACCTGCTTGACCAGCAGGTCGCGCTCCTCGTCCGGGTCCGACACGGCGGAAGCGCTGAAATTGGCGTAGACAGGCAGTCGCAGCGCCTTGGGTGGCATGTCCGCCAGCGCAGCGGCCATCGCTTCGGCAGCGGGAGCCATCAGGTCGCAATGGAACGGCGCGGATACCGGCAGGATTATGCCCCGGCGAATGTCGAACTCCTTGGCCAAGGCAACTGCACGCTCAATCGCTTCCTTGTGACCGGAGAGCACGACCTGGCCGGGATCGTTGTCGTTCGCGACCTGGCACACTTGTCCTTCCGCAGCCGCGTCGGCCAGCTTCTGGGCCTTCTCGACATCGGCACCCAGGAGCGCGCACATCGCCCCGACGCCGACCGGCACCGCCGCCTGCATCGCCTGCCCCCGCAATTTCAGGAGCCGCGCCGCATCGGCCAGCGCGAAGGCCCCGACCGCGCACAAGGCCGTGTACTCGCCGAGCGAATGGCCGGCCACGCAATCGCCTTTGTCGGCGATCGTCAGCCCGCCTTCCTTCTCAAGCACACGCAGCGTGGCGATGGAATTGGCCATGATCGCCGGCTGGGCATTCTCGGTCAGCGTCAATTGCTCTTCCGGCCCGTCGCGCATGATCGCGAATAGCTTCTGCCCGAGTGCATCGTCGACTTCCTCGAACACTTCGCGAGCCACTGTGCTGGCGGCGACCAGTTCGACCCCCATGCCGACCTTCTGGCTGCCTTGGCCCGGAAACAGGAATGCACGCATCAAAGGCTCCCAAAAGATAATCCCTCCCCCTCGATGGGGGAAGGATAGCATAGCTTGCTCCGCCAGGAGCTAGCGAAGCTTGGAAGGGGGTGTCACCATTGCCCGAATTCAGGCCATCAGGCAGCACCACCCCCACCCAACTCCAGCTAGTCGGCAAGCCGACAAGCTTTCGTATCCCTCCCCCATCAAGGGGGAGGAACCACTATTGGCCGGCCTTGCCAGCCGCAACCCCGAAGGGCACGATCTTGTTGGCGGCATCATGGCCGATATCCGCATGCCCAAGGAAGCCGATACCGGCCCTCTCGCACCAGAAACGCGCGATTTCCTCGGGCTCCGCGCCGAACGGACGGTCGTTCTCCGGCACATCGCCGATTCGGCCAAGTCTGAGGCCGGCAATCCCCCGCAAGTGCTGCGAAATGTGGAAAAACAGCCGGTCGACGGCATAGAGATGCTCCGAAACCTCCTCGACCATCACCACGTGACCGGAAAGGTTCGGCATCAGCTCGGTCCCGCAAAGCATGGCGAGCGTTATCAGGTTGAAGGCGACGGCTGGCTGCTGATCGAGCGACGGCTCGAGCCCGGCCAGGTCTCCGGCAAGGAAGCCCAGCGATCGGCGTACCGCGGCATCCCCGTCCTCGCGCCGGACATCGACCGGCATCGGACCGTGGACCGGCCTGCCGATTCCGGCCCTGTAAAGCGCGGCCAGCAGGTAGCCGCCATCGGAATAGCCGAGATAGGTCTTGTCCCGCGCCGCGTCGCCCAGCCCTTCCACGGCCTCGGCTGCGATCCGGTTCGCGCCATATCCGCCGCGCACGAACCACACCGCGTCGACGGCCGGATCGTTGGCGCATTCGAGAAATGCCGCCAGGCGAAGCTCGTCCGGCCCGGCGAAATGGCCCTGTTCGGCAAAGCACTGCTGGTGGAAAGCCAGTTCGATTCCGTTGAAATCGGCCGCAATCGCTTCGATGCGTGCCGCGTCTTCGCGGGTAAAGGGCGTCGATGGCGCGCAAACGGCAATCCGGGGCATGGCGATGCCTTACCAATGAAACCGGCCGTCATGCCAGCGAAAGCTGGCGTGCCGGGCGGCCAGAGACCTAAGCTTCCGCTGGTGTGACGAAATGGCTAAGGCAGGAAAATGACCGAAGCGCCCGCAGACCTGACTTCCCATCCGTGGTTCTTCTGCGGCATCGGCGGATCGGGCATGCTGCCCTTGGCGATGATCCTGCGTGGCCAGGGTGCTGAGATCGCAGGCTCGGACCGCAGCCGCGACCAGGGCCGCACGCCCGAAAAATTTGCCTGGCTCGAACAACAGGGCATCAAGTTGTTCCCGCAGGACGGCAGCGGGATCACCTCGCCGCGCCAGGTGCTGGTCGCCTCGGCGGCGGTCGAGGACAGCGTCCCCGAAGTGTTGCGAGCGAAGGAGCTCGGCTGCCAGCGCATGAGCCGCGCGGAATTGCTCTCGGCGCTGTTCAACCGGGCCGAATGCAGCATTGCCGTGGGCGGGACCAGCGGCAAGAGCACCGTCACCGCGATGCTGGGGTGGATCCTTGCCGATTGCGGCCGCGACCCGACGATCATGAACGGCGCGGTGATGAAGAATTTCGTCAGCGACGAAGTGCCCTTTGCCAGCGCAAGGATCGGCAAGAGCGATCTGTTCGTGTCGGAAGTGGACGAAAGCGATGGCTCGATCGCGCTTTACCGGCCGGCCGTCTCGGTTCTCCTGAATGTCAGCCTCGATCACAAGAGCATGGCGGAACTGCGCGATCTGTTCGGCAATTTCGTCGATGCGGCAATCAGCTCCGCAATCAATCTCGACGACAGCGAGTGCCGGAAACTTGCCACGCGCGCCCATGCCGCCTTCAGCTTCGGGATCGAGAGCGAAGATGCCATGATCGGGATCGAACCCGGCAGCGTGGTCGAAACCGCGACCAGGATCGGCGCGCAGGTGCTCGATCGCCGCCGCGGTACGCGTCATTCGCTGATGCTGGCGATGCCCGGGCGGCACAATCTCTCCAACGCGCTCGCCGCGATCGCCGCCGCGCGTGCTGCGGGCATCAGGGTCGGCCAGGCGGCGAAGGCCCTCGCCCGCTTCCAGGGCCTCGCGCGGCGGTTCGAAATCGTCGGGACCAGCCCCTCCGGGATCACCGTGATCGACGATTTCGGCCACAATCCCGAGAAATGCGCCGCCACGCTGCGCACCCTCAAGAGCCAGCCAGGGCGCGTGATCGCCTTTTTCCAGCCGCATGGCTACGGCCCGCTCAAGCAGATGGGCGAGGAACTGGCCAAAACCTTTGCCCGCGAGCTTGGCAAGGACGACGTTATCGTGATGTGCGACCCGGTCTATTTCGGGGGCACCGTCGACCGCAGCGAAGGCAGCGAGCGGATCGTCGCGCTGATCAACAAGGCCAAGGGCAGCGCCGAGTACATTCCCTCGCGGGATGATTGCGCCAAGCGGATTATCGAACTCGCTGAGCCCGGCGACCGGATCGTGGTGATGGGCGCCCGCGACGATACGCTGACCGGGTTCGCGAAAGACCTGCTCGCGCGGCTTGCCTGACCTGCGATCGCGCTAATTCGCGCGATAGACCGTGATCACCACCGCGGGCCCCTCGACCGTCGGATCGAAGCCGAGCGTCCCGATATAGCCGCCCTTGTTGAGCCAGTCATATTTGCCGATCGGAGCTTCGAACACCGGGCTGGTGCGCGGAGGGTTGGGTGTGCCGTCTTCCCCCGGGCCGCACAGCACCCCTGAATTGACGATATTGATGACCACGCCGTCATCGGTCTTGAGAAAATAATCGGCGACGATCTGGGTGCAGCCATCCGGGCGCGTTAGCTGCCAATCCCACCCGCCGGGCAGAATCTCACCCTTAATGTCGGGACCCTCGAACGTGCCGCCGGTGATCGGGATGAAGCGCCGCACGCCCAGCGGCGTCTTGCCCAGCTCGACGGCCGGCGCCAGCGTGACGACCGAGCGATAGAGCAATTCCAGCCCCGGTTCGGCTGGCGGTGGCGGTCCCTGCTGGGCCGTCGCCTGGGCGCCCAAAAACAACGCCGATGCAGCCGCCAGACTTGCAAAACGGTTCATTCGCCGTCCCCTTCCAGCCGCAGGAATCTTGCGGCATTGTTGTAAAGAATATCGCGCTTCTGGGCCGAACTCAGGTAATCGGCATTCTGCACGATCGAGATCGAATAGGCCATCAGCTTGGGATACATGAACTGGTCGGTGCCGAACATCACCCGGTCGCCGAACCCGGCATCGACGATCCGCTCGATATAGCGGTTCACTTCCTCGATCGGATAGCTCCAGATCAGGCCCGCGATATCGACATAGACATAGGCGTTGGCCTGCAGCAGCGCCAACAGGTTGTCGATCATCGGATAGCCGGCATGCATGATCTGCACCCTGAGCTTGGGATGCCGCGCCAGCAGGTCCTCGAGCAGGAACGGATCGCCCATCGAGGCCCGAAAATTCGGCATGTAGATGTTGGCCCGGCCCGATCCGCCGGTGCCCATATGGATCGCGACCGGGATGTCGAGCCGCTCCGCGAGCGCGAAATAGGCATCCACGCTGGGGTCGCTCGGCGACATGCCCTGATATTGCAGGCCGATTTCGCCCATCACCTTGAAGCCCTGGTTGGTGAATGCGTCCTCCAGCATCGCGAGTTGCTCCGCCTGGTCCGCATCCGGCGCGGTGCTGAAGCCGGTACCCGGGATAATCCGTCCCGGGATCAGATCGCTGAACCGCTTCACGGTTGCGACATCGCCGAATGCCACCGCGGTGACATTGAGCCGCTCCATTTCGGCCGCGAGGTCGGAGACATACTGCCCCGGTTCGGAAGCATAGAGCTTGGGCGTGCATTCCTCCTGTGTCCAGCCGATCGGCGCGGGATTTGCCTCTGCCGGATCGGCGGCAAGGAACCCCGAATGGTTGGGGCACATCGGGATCGCCCTTGGCGGGGTGTCGATCATCGCGTGGAAATGGACATCGATCACCGGCGGGACATCGGTGGTGGTGTTCTGAGCCACGCCTGGCGCTGAGGCTCCGGCCGCGAGCAAGGCAATGCCCGTCTTCAGCTTGAGGAGGTTCGGCATCCAAGATCCCCGTCGGTTGTTTCTCCCCGCACGCTGCCCGCACAACCGCCCCCGGTCAATGGCCGGCTGAGCGGTCTCTGGCCTTGCAATCCCGCCGAAAGTCTGTATGTGCGCCGCTTCCCTGCTTCCGGGCAGGGAGCGAAGAAAGCCGGAGGGGCCCCTGCACGGTGCGGGATCAGCCAGCGATCGGCAGGAGTGAAAGGAAGCGCGCATGCCGTATTACGAGCATGTATTTCTGGCGCGCCAGGACTTGAGCCAGGCCCAAGTCGACGCATTGGCCGCCGCCGCCACGGAAATCGTGGAGAATGGCAAGGGCAAGGTCACCAAGACGGAAACCTGGGGCCTCAAGAACCTCGCCTACAAGATCGACCGCAACCGCAAGGCGCATTTCGTCATGCTCAATATCGATGCGCCGGGCACGGTGATCGAGGAGCTCGAGCGCCAGACCCGCATCAACGAAGACGTGATCCGTTATTTGACGATCCGCGTCGACGAGCTCGAGGAAGGCCCGTCGGTGATGATGCGCAAGCAGGACCGCGAGCGCAAGCGCCGCGACCGCGACCGGGAGGACCTCGACTGATGGCCCGTGCATTTTTCCGGCGCCGCAAGAGCTGCCCTTTCGCAGCCAAGAATGCGCCGAAGATCGACTACAAGGACATCCGCCTGCTGCAGGGTTTCATGTCCGAGCGTGGCAAGATCGTCCCCAGCCGCATCACCGCCGTATCCGCCAAGAAGCAGCGCGAGCTGTCGAAGGCGATCAAGCGCGCACGCCAGATCGGCCTGCTGCCCTATATCGTGAAATAAGGAGGACCGACCGATGGAAATCATCCTCCTTGAACGGATCGAGAAGCTCGGCAAGATCGGCGACGTCGTTAAGGTTCGCGACGGCTATGCCCGCAATTTCCTGCTTCCCCAGAAGAAGGCCCTGCGCGCCAACGAAGCCAACAGGAAGGTGTTCGAGGCCAATCGCGAGCGCCTGGAAAAGGAAAACGCCGAGAAGCGCAGCGAGGCCGAAAAGGCTGGCGAAAAGGTCGACGGGACCGAGATCGTGCTGATCCGCGCTTCATCGAACTCCGGTCAGCTTTACGGCTCGGTCAACGTTCGCGACATCGTGATCGCGCTCGAAGAAAAGGGCCACAAGATCGACAAGAAGCAGGTCATCATGGGCAGCCCGATCAAGACCATCGGCCTGTTCAACGTGACCGTCGCGCTACACCCCGAAGTCCATGTCACGGTGAAGGCCAATGTCGCCCGTTCGGACGACGAAGCCGAGCTCCAGAGCAAGGGTGTCGACGTGATCGCGCAGCTGTTCGAAGAAGAGCAGGCCGAGATCGCCGAGGCCGCAGGCGACCTGACCAGGGATTCGACTCTTGAGATCGGAGAAATCCCGGCCGAGATGCTGGAGAGCCCCGTCCAGGCCGAACCGGTTGAAGAAACCGCAGCGAAACAGGCTGCAACCGCTGAATCTCCGGCAGAGGAGCCAGCCGGCGAGGAAGACGAAGAGGAAAAGTCGAAAGACTGATCCTTCGCTTCAGTATCGGAACGCGAAGGGCGCGGCTCCGCATTGGAGTCGCGCCCTTGCTTTGTCAGTCGATCACCGCCAGCCCGTCGCCGCCCGGCCCGGCCGGCAAGCGGCGCAGGACTGTGCCGGATTCGAAATCGATTTCCGCAATCGCATCCCTGCCCGTTTCGGCGGCATAGAGCCGCTCGCCATCTTCGGAGAAGACCAGCGTCACCTGCGCGGCCGCCTGGCTTCCCGAAACCGTGATAGTCCGCACCACTTCGTTGGACCCGGTATCGAGCACACTGAGATCGCCGCCGCCGAAATTCGAAGTGACGACAAACCCACCGCCCGGATGCGCCGCGATCCGGATCGGAACCTCGCCAACCGCGATCTCGGCCTTGGTTTCGAGCGTCTCCGGATCGAGCCGGTAGACCTTTGCATCCGAATTGGAGCCGACCCAAAGGCTTTCGCCGCCAGGCGACAGCGCGAGTGCCTCGACCTGCCCGCCCAGCTGGCGCCGCGCGGATTCCCTGCCGCCGGCCAGGTCGTAGCGGACCACCGTGCCGGTCGGAATGATCGTTCCCCATGCGACCGCGCCCTCGGCATCGGCGGCAACTATGTGCGGGCCAGGTGCGCCATCGCCAATCTCGACGATCGCACCCCCGGGATTTTTCGGATCGGCAATCACGAACAGCGAACCACGGCCCTCGGCGCCCGCAAGAATGCGTCCGTCGGCATGCCAGAAGGCACTGTGGACGCGAGCGCCTTCGCCAAGTTCGGTCTTGAAGTACAAGGCAAGGTCGCTTGTGCGGTAGGCCTCGACCGAGGTTCCCGAATAGCACGCGACCAGCACGAAGGCCTTGTCCGGCGACACAGTCAGCTCATGCGGGTTTTCGCAGGTTTCCGCCCGGTGGGTTTCCTCGCCGCTGGCGAGGTCGATCCGCGAGAGCGAATTGCCGCGCTTGTTGGCCACCAGCAGCGTTCCGCTTACATCCTCGGACGCCTGCGCGACCGCCGGCGCTTCGTCGAGCGCCGAACACCCTGCGAGCAGGCCGGCACAGGCAATCCAGCTGGCCGTTTTCATCACTGGCTTCTCCTCTCGCCGCATCCGTTAGGAGCCGAGACTATTGCGGCCGGGGACGCACGGCAATCGCGCGCTGCATATCTGCCTTTGAAATGCAGCACCAACCGGTCTAGCTGGATACATGTCCCTCACCACGGCCGCTGCGCTCACCCGAATATTCGACCTGTTCGACGAAGCGACGTCCTGCCTTCGGGCAGACATTATCGCATATGCCGAAACAGGTGCGCTGCCCGATCCGGCACGGCGGGCGGACGGGAGCTATTGCTATCCCGAGCTGCTGGTCCATTACGAAGGCAAGCGGCGCCCCGGAATGGCCTCGCATGCGTTCGGGCGGCTTGAAGTCAATGGCACCTACGCAACCACGGTCACCCGCCCGGCGATGTTCTTGGACTACCTCTCCGAACAGCTCGACCTGATCGCCAGCAACCACGAAGTCAGCTTGGAAGTCCGCAAGTCGCGGCAGGAGATCCCGTTTCCCTACGTCCTCGACGGCGAAGCGGGAGCCCGGCTCGCCGGTATTCCGCCAACCGAAATCGCCGAGCATTTCCCCAGCACCGACCTCGCCCTGATCGGCGACGAACTGGCCGACGGGATCGATCTCGGCGGGCCGGAAGCCCCGATCCCGCTCTCGCTGTTCGATGCGTTGCGGACCGACTATTCGCTGGCCCGGCTGGCGCATTATACCGGCACCGCGACCGAGCATTTCCAGCGCTACGTGCTGTTCACCAACTACCATCGCTATGTCGACGAATTCGTCGACTGGGCGGCCAGGCAACTGGGTACCGATGGCTACACCGCGCTGGCCGGCGCCGGCGGGCTCTTCATCGACAAGGCCACCGACAATGCGCGCAACCAGCTTTCGGACACGGCCTGGCGGCGGCACCAGATGCCGGCCTATCACCTGTTGGGAGAGGACCGGCAGGGAATCACCCTGATCAATATCGGGGTCGGCCCATCCAACGCCAAGACGATTTGCGACCATGTCGCGGTGTTGCGACCCGAGGCCTGGCTGATGATCGGCCATTGCGGCGGGCTGCGTCCGAGCCAGAAGATCGGCGACTACGTTCTTGCCCACGCCTATTTGCGCGACGACCACGTGCTCGACGACGTCCTGCCGCCCGAGATTCCGCTCCCCGCGATTGCCGAGGTGCAGCAAGCGTTGGCCGGAGCGGCCGAGGAAGTGAGCGGCACCCATGGCGCCGATCTCAAGCAGCGCATGCGCACCGGGACTGTTGTCACCACCGACGATCGCAATTGGGAATTGCGCTACACCAAGTCCGCCCGCCGCCTGTCGCAGAGCCGCGCGGTCGGGATCGAGATGGAAAGCGCAACGATCGCCGCCCAGGGCTATCGTTTCCGCGTGCCCTACGGGACGCTGCTATGCGTCTCCGACAAGCCGCTCCACGGCGAGATCAAGCTGCCCGGCCAGGCCAACAAGTTCTACGAAGAGGCCATCGCCGCGCACCTCCAGATCGGCATCCGCGCCTGCGCCAGGCTCAGGGCCGAGGGCCCGCGGCTGCACAGCCGCAAGCTGCGCGCGTTTAACGAACCGCCGTTCAGGTGAGGGAGTGGTAAGTAGGCAATAGGCAATAGGAATCAAGAAATAGATGATACGACCAAATTCCCA
>NZ_DBNHSF010000227.1:0-2053 GCF_057143545.1 Candidatus Andeanibacterium sp. | reverse complement strand
GCGCCGAGTTCGGCCTTGATCGCCGCGATCGCTCCATTGATCTCATCGTCAGACATCTGCGCAGGAAGGAATTCCTCGATCACCGCCAGCTCGCTTTGTTCCTGGTCGGCCAGCTCCTGGCGGCCGCCCTGCTGGTAGAGCTCGATCGATTCGCGGCGTTGCTTGGCCATTTTCTGGAGCACCTCGATCACCAGGTCGTCGTCGTTCTCGGGGGGCTTGCCGGTCCTGAGTTCGATATCGCGGTCCTTGATCTTGGCGAGGATCAGGCGAACGGCGGCGAGGCGCGGCTTGTCGCCGGCCTTCATCGCGGAGACTTGCGCGGCTTTGATCGTATCGCGGAGCATTTTTCCAGCACTTTCCTGTGGATGATTGGACCCGGATGTAGGCCTCGCCGCGACCAGTGCAAGTTTTGTCGCTTCAAGCGGTTGACGCGAAGCACTGGCGCGTCTAGCCGCCGAGCCTTAGCGCACATCGCCGAAAACCCAAGCCAACGGAGCGCCATATGGCCGACCCCGCATCCTCGCACGCGCAACCCAAGGGCGCGACGGGAGTCCTCGTCCTGGCCGACGGTTCGCTGATCTGGGGCCGGGGTTTCGGGGCGAGCGGCAGCGCGGTGGGCGAAGTCTGCTTCAACACCGCCATGACCGGCTACCAGGAGGTGATGACCGATCCCTCCTATGCCGGGCAGATCGTCACCTTCACCTTCCCTCATATCGGCAATGTCGGCGCGAATGACGAGGACGTCGAATCGCACGGGGTCGACAGCGCGGTCGGCTGCGTGGTCCGCGAAGAGGTCACCGCGCCGAGCAATTTCCGCTCGCGCCGCACCTTCACCCAGTGGTTGGAGGATAACGGCAAGATCGGCCTGTCGGGTGTCGATACACGGGCGCTGACCCGGCGGATCCGTACCTCGGGCGCGCCCAATGCGGTGATCGCGCATGAGCCGAGCGGCAAGTTCGACATCAAGGCGCTGCTCAAGCGCGCGCAGGACTGGCCCGGCCTCGAAGGCATGGACCTGGCCCGGATCGTCAGCCGCAGCGACCGCGAGGATTGGGACGGCGGCGCCTGGAAGCTGGGCGAGGGCTACGAGACCGGCGAGGGGGGCAAGGATTCCGGGGGCCGCCCGCATGTCGTTGCGGTGGATTACGGGGCGAAGGACAATATCTTCCGCAACCTCGTGAAGGCCGGGGCGAAGGTCACCGTGGTCCCGGCGGAGACCTCGCTCGAGGATATCCTCGCGCTCGAACCCGCGGGCGTATTCCTCTCGAACGGCCCGGGCGATCCGGCGGCGACCGGCGAATATGCGGTGCCGGTGATCAAGGGCTTGCTCGACCGGGACATCCCGATCTTCGGAATCTGCTTGGGGCACCAGCTGCTCGCGCTCGCGGCAGGGGCGAAGACGGTCAAGATGTTCCAGGGCCATCGCGGGGCGAACCACCCGGTCCAGCGGGTCGGAGGGGTGTGGGATGCGACCGAGGGCCTGGTCGAGATCACCAGCATGAACCACGGCTTCGCGGTCGATGCCGCGACCCTGCCGGACAATGTGATCGAGACCCACAAGAGCCTGTTCGACGGTTCGAATTGCGGAATTTCGATCAAGGGCAAGCGCGCCTTCGGCGTCCAGTATCACCCCGAGGCATCGCCCGGCCCGATGGACAGCTTCTACCTGTTCGAGAAATTCGTGGGGATGTTGGGGTGACGGCAGGTTGGACCAAGAATCCCTCTCCTCTTTGCGGGAGAGGGTTGGGATGGACAGCTTCTGCCTGTTCGAGAAGTTTGTGGGGATGCTCGATTAATGCCCAAACGTACTGACATCTCCTCGATCCACCAAAACTCCCTTCCCCTTAGGGAAGGGCTTCCACCGCTCTGATAGCAAAGCACTTCTGAATGCCCAAACGCACCGACATCTCCTCGATCCTCGTCATTGGCGCCGGCCCGATCATTATCGGCCAGGCCTGCGAGTTCGACTATTCGGGCACCCAGGCGATCAAGGCGCTCAAGGAAGACGGCTATCGCGTCGTGCTGGTGAACAGCAATCCGGCGACGATCATGA
>NZ_DBNHSF010000226.1:0-13380 GCF_057143545.1 Candidatus Andeanibacterium sp. | reverse complement strand
CCGGCGAGGATATTGCCGCAATTCTGAGCATCGGTGACGATCGCCTGGTCGACGAACACCTGCAGGAAAAGATAGTCGACGTCGATCCCGTCGCGCTCGGATTTGCGGATCACGGCGACCTTGCTGGTCAGCGGATCGGCCCCGCCCATACCGTCGATCTGGCGCGGATCGGGCGAACCCATGACCTTGAGCAGGAACGCGTCGCGCTCGGCCGGATCGCTCGGCAGGTCGGATTCGAGGAAATAGCCGCCTTTCGACGTGCCGCCCCGCATCCACAACACAGGTGCCGAAGCCTGGGTCAAATCCACTTGAGCCCCATATCGGTGAGCTTCTGGCGGAAGCCGTACATGTCGAGCCCGAGCACTCCCGAGGCGAGCTTCTCGCGCTTCTCGGCCTCGTTGGCCTCGCGCGCCTGCGCCTTCTTGAGCACGTCCGCGGCGTCGCCGCGCTTGACCACGCACACCCCGTCATCGTCGGCGACGATCACGTCGCCCGGCTCGACATAGGCCCCGGCGCAGACAACCGGCACGTTGACGCTGCCTAGGCTGGCCTTGATCGTCCCCTGCGCGAAGACCCGCTTCGACCAGACCGGGAAATCCATCTCCTTGAGATCGCGCACGTCGCGCACCCCGGCGTCGATGATCAGCCCCCGGCAGCCCCGCGCCTGCGCGCTGGTGGCAAGCAGGTCGCCGAAATAGCCATCCTCGCACGGGCTGGTCGGCGCGAGCAGCAGCACGTCGCCATCCTGCAATTGCTCGATCGCGACATGGACCATGTAGTTGTCGCCCGGCGGCGCGCTGATCGTCACGGCGCTGGCTCCGATCCTGGCCCCCGGATAGATCGGCCGCATATAGGAAGCGAGCAAGCCGGTCCGGCCCTGCGCCTCGTGCACGGTGGCGACGCCGCAAGCCCCGAGCCCATCGACCACGTCCTTGTCGGCCCGCTCGATATTCTGGACGACGACTCCGCTCATTGGCCTCTTCTCCCAAGCTTGCTGCGCAGCGCGCTTTCAGCCAGCCAAGCGCTCAGGTCAAGCGGGAACCCCCGACTGGTAAACTTGTAAGTAACACTTACATTCTCTAAAGAGATCGCCCGAGAGGACAACCGATTCCGTCGATGAGCAGGCAGCTCCCCAGATTGGCCCTGATCGGCTTCGGCGAGGCCGGTTCGACCTTTGCCCGCGCGGGGCACTGGGGCGAAGCGGCACGCGCCTTCGATATTCTCGACGAGCGGCGGATCGCGATGGAGGCATGCGGAACAGCTCACGCGACGAGTATCGCCGAAGCGCTCGCCGGTGCGGAGATCGTGCTGTCGCTGGTGACCGCCGACGCCGCACTCGCGGTAGCCCGGGAAGGAGCGACTGCGCTGGCTCCCGGCGCGGTCTGGTGCGACATGAATTCGGTCGCGCCGGCAACCAAGCGGGCCGCGGCCGAAGCGATCGGGATGGCGGGCGGGCACTATGTCGACGTGGCGGTCATGGCGCCGGTCGAACCGGCAGCGCTCGATGTACCGCTGCTGCTTTCGGGCCCTGCCGCGCCCGAGGCCGAACAATTGCTCAACCGGCTCGGCTTCGGAAACAAGCGGATTGTCGGCGACGAAGTGGGCCGGGCGAGCGCGATCAAGATGATCCGTTCGATCATGGTCAAGGGCCTCGAAGCGCTGACCTACGAATGCGCCAGTGCCGCGCGTGCCGCCGGCGTGTTCGACGAGGTGATGGCCTCGCTCGACGCCAGCGAACGCAAGACCGGCTGGGCCGACAAGAGCGCCTATAACCGCGAGCGGATGGAGACCCATGGGCTTCGCCGGGCGGCCGAGATGGAAGAAGTTGCCAAGACCCTGCTGGACCTCGGGATCGAACCCGTTATGACGCGCGGCACGGTGGTGCTGCAACGGCGCGCCGCTAAAGACAGGACGGACGAGAGGACAGCAGCGGCATGAGCCTGATCATCGATTGTCACGGCCATTATACGGTGCTCCCCAAGGGGCACGAGACCTGGCGCGAAGCGCAGAAGGAAGCGTTCAGGAACGGAACCGAATGCCCGCCCTATCCGGAGATTTCGGACGACGAGGTCCGCGAGACGATCGAGGCTAACCAGCTCAAGCTGATCAAGGAACGCGGGGCCGATTTCACGATCTTTTCGCCGCGTGCCTCGGCCATGGCGCCGCATATCGGCGACCAGGCTGTGGCCAGCGAATGGGCCCGGCGCTGCAACGACCTGATCTATCGCGTTACCCAGCTGTTCCCCGACACCTTCATCGGCGGCTGCATGCTGCCGCAAAGTCCCAAGTCGGACCTCAAGGAAAGCGTCAGGGAATTGCGCCGCTGCGTCGAGGAAATGAATTTCGTCGTCTGCAACCTCAATCCCGACCCCGGCGGCGGGCATTTCACCCACCCGCCGCTGACCGACGAATACTGGTTCCCGATCTACGAGGCGATGTGCGAGCTCGAAGTCCCGGCGATGATCCATGTCTCGGGCAGCTGCAACCCGGCGATGCACGCCACCGGCGGCTATTACCTCGCGGCCGATACGGTCGCCTTCATGCAATTGCTGCAGGGCGACCTGTTCTCCCGCTTCCCCGAGCTCAAGCTGATCATCCCGCATGGCGGCGGCGCGGTGCCGTATCACTGGGGCCGCTATCGCGGCCTCGCCGACATGCTCAAGCAGCCTGCGCTCGACACGCATCTGATGAACAATGTGTTCTTCGACACCTGCGTCTACCACCAGCCGGGGATCGATCTGCTGGCCGATGTGATCGAAAACAAGAACATCCTGTTCGGCTCGGAAATGGTCGGCGCGGTGCGCGGGATCGATCCCACCACCGGCCAATATTTCGACGACACCAAGCGCTATATCGACGCGCTCGATATCTCTGACGAAGAGAAGCATGCCATCTTCGAAGGGAATGCGCGTAAGGTTTATCCCCGGCTCGACCGGATCTTGAAGGACAAGGGGTATTGATGCCTGCGACCGCCCAGGGATTTGCGGCTTGCGAGAAGCCCGAGCGCTATATCAAGCAGCTCGTCAGCCATTGGAGCCACAAGATGGCTTCGACCTATGACGAGGGCGACGGCATGGGCGCGTTCCCGTTTTCCGATCTGGAGAACGCGGTGATGACTGCGCGTCCCGGCGGGATCGCGATCACGCTGGTGACCGGCGATGCCGAACGCAACAAACATTTGCGTGGCGTGATAGAACGCCACCTAGACCGTTTCGCCTCTCGCGAAGCGCCCCTTGCTTACGAGTGGAAAGACCCCGAGGATTCCTGAAATGACCGAAAAGAAGAAAGAGCGGATCAACATCCACGAATATCTCGCCGAATTCGACGATATTCCAGGCACCCGCGTGTTCACCGCCAAGCGCGCGCGCAAGGGCTACTGGCTCAACCAGTTCGCGATGAGCCTGATGAAGGAAGAGAACCGCAAGCGCTTCCTCGCCGACGAAAAGGCCTATCTCGACGAATGGGACATGTCCGATGCGGCAAAAAAGGCCGTGCTGGCCCGCGATTACAATGCGATGATCGACGAAGGCGGCAATGTCTATTTCCTCTCGAAGCTGTTCTCGACCGACGGGAAAAGCTTCCAGTTCGCCGCTGGGTCGATGACCGGCATGACCCAGGAAGAATATGCTGAAATGATGCTCAAGGGCGGTCGCTCGCCCGAAGGCGTCCGCTCGATCAAGGGAAAGTACTGACATGGCACGCGTAACCACCGGCATCACATCAAGCCACATCCCGGCGCTCGGCGCCGCCATCCAGACCGGCAAGTCGCGCGACAAGTACTGGGGCCCGGTGTTCGCCGGCTACGACCCGATCCGCGAATGGATCAAGCAACCGGGCAACATGCCCGACGTGGTCGTGCTGGTATATAACGACCACGCCAGCGCGTTCGACATGAACATCATCCCGACCTTCTCGATCGGTTGCGGCGAGGTGTTCAAGCCGGCCGACGAAGGCTGGGGGCCGCGCCCCGTGCCCGACGTGATCGGCCATCCCGATCTTGCCTGGCATATCGCGCAGAGCCTGATCCTCGACGATTTCGACATGACCATCTTCAACCAGATGGATGTCGATCATGGCTGCACCGTGCCTTTGTCGATGATCTTCGGCGAGCCCGAGGAATGGCCGTGCAAGGTCATCCCGATGCCGGTCAACGTCGTCACCTATCCGCCGCCTTCGGGCCGCCGCTGCTTTGCGCTGGGCGACAGCATCAGGGCCGCAGTCGAAAGCTTCCCCGAAGACCTCAACGTCCATGTCTGGGGCACCGGTGGCATGAGCCACCAGCTGCAGGGGCCGCGCGCCGGGCTGATCAACAAGGAGTTCGACCTCAACTTCATCGAGCAGCTGATCGAGGACCCCGAAACCCTGAGCAAGATGCCGCATATCGAATATCTGCGCGAAGCCGGCTCGGAAGGAATCGAACTGGTGATGTGGCTGATCATGCGCGGAGCGCTTGGCGACCGGGTGAAGGACCTCTACACCTTCTATCACATCCCGGCTTCCAACACCGCGCTTGGCGCACTCATCCTGCAACCGGAAGCTACCGCCGGCGAAGCGCTGAACCCGCGCAGGGTGATGAGCGGCGAGAGCCTCGCCCGGGCCTGAACGTTTAGCCCTCTCCGCTTCAGGGGAGAGGGTTGGGAGAGGGGGCCGTCCTCCCAACCATTTTCGAAGGGCCGGAGCGAGAGACTGCCCCTCTCCCCGGCCCTCTCCCCAAAGGGGGAGAGGGAGATAATTATGCGCATTGCCCTCGCCGGCGCCGGAGCTTTCGGAGAAAAGCATCTCGACGGCCTCAAGAATATCGACGGGGTCGAAATCACCTCGGTCATTTCCCGCCGCGCCGAGCAGGCCGCCGAAGTGGCCGCCAGATACGGTGCGAAGCATTCGGGAACCGAGCTCGGCGAAGCGCTCGAACGCGACGATGTCGACGCGGTGATCCTGTGCACCCCGACCCAGATGCATGCCGAGCAGGCGATCGCCTGCATGGATGCCGGCAAGCATGTGCAGGTCGAGATCCCGCTGTCGGACAGCTGGGGCGATGCCCTGGCGGTGGAGGCCAAGCAGCGGGAAACCGGCCTGGTCTGCATGGTCGGCCACACCCGCCGCTTCAATCCCGCACACCAGTTCGTGAAGCAACGGATCGATGCCGGCGAATTCACGATCCAGGCGATGGATGTCGAAACGTTCTTCTTCCGCCGCAAGAACATGAACGCCAAGGGCGAGCCGCGCAGCTGGACCGACCACCTGTTGTGGCATCACTCGGCGCATACGATCGACATCTTCCAGTACATGACCGGATCGAAGGTGATCACCGCCAATGCAATCCAGGGGCCCAGGCACAAGGAGCTCGGCATCGCGATGGATATGTCGATCCAGCTCAAGACCGCGGCCGGGCAGATCCTCACCCTGGCGCTGAGCTTCAACAATGACGGGCCGCTGGGCACCTTCTTCCGCTATATCGGCGACAGCGCGACCTATATCGCACGCTACGACGATCTCGTGACCGGCAAGGAAGAACCGATCGACCTCACCGGGGTCGCCGTGTCGAACAATGGCATCGAATTGCAGGACCGCGAGTTTATCGCCGCGATCCGCGAGGGCCGCGAGCCGAACTCTTCGGTGGCGAGCGTGCTCGATTGCTATCGGGTGATTGGCGAACTGGCGGCATCGCTCGAAGCACAGGACGGCTGGTCCTGATTGCGATGGTTATCGGCTTGTTAACCGGCCACTGGCATAAGGCTTGACGCATCGGGCCGAGAGGCGGATGTTGGTTACAACGATAACTAGATCGGAGGATGCCATGGCCCAGCTGGACGCTCTTCTGGCCGATATCGAAAAGACCCATAAAGAGATGCAGGCCGCGCTGCAGGACGATGGCGGCAAGACCGCCCGCGACATTGTCGGCCTCAGGACCAAATTCGCGAGACTGGTTTCGGAGATGATTCCGGCCATCAACGGCGATGACCGGCTGAACAGGAATCCCGAGCTCAAGGCCGAATTCGAACAGAAATTCTCTGAAGTCCGTCAGAGACTCGCCCAGCACCAGGCAAAATATCGCATGGCCTCGATCGAGGACGATCTGGCGGGCTATCGCCAGTCCGTCGCCGATCTCGCGGTCCTGCAGGACAGTTTTTACAGCTGGGCCCGCGGCGCCCTCGCCCGATAGGACCGGGCGCCAGGCAAGATCATTCCGCAATCGGGCCGTTGCGCCCGCACCTCCCTTCAGCCTAGGGGGCGTTGCACGATTCCCCGCTTGGCAACGACAAAGGCAAATCATTGACTCGCAAACTCGCTGGACGAGACCTGCACCCGGTCGGACTGGGCTGCATGAACCTTTCCTGGGCCTATGGCACTCCGCCGTCGCATGACGAGGCGCTCAAACTCCTCAATCGCGCGCTCGATCTTGGCTACAACCATCTCGACACCGCCCGGATTTATGGGGCGGGCAAGAACGAGGCGCTGATCGCCGAGGCGCTCAAGGGGCGGCGCGACGAGTTCTTCCTCGCCTCCAAATGCGGGATCGTGGTCGACGGGCCCAGGCGCGGCGTCGATTGCAGCGCAGGCGCCATCGCCAGCGCGATCGAGACCAGCCTCGAACTGCTGGAGACCGACCATATCGACCTTTACTACATGCATCGCTTCGATCCCAAGGTGCCGATCGCGGAATCGGTCGGCGCGCTCAAGCGGGCAATCGATGCGGGCAAGATCGGCGCCTACGGCGTCAGCGAATGGTCCTCCGCGCATATCCGCGAGGCGCATGCGATCCATCCTGTCGCCGCGGTCCAGACCGAATATTCGCTATGGACCCGCAATGTCGAACTCGGCGTGCTCGATACCTGCAAGCAACTGGGCATCGCATTCGTGGCATTTTCCCCGATCGGTCGCGGCGCGCTGGGCGGCGTGCTCAAGGATCCCTCGACGCTGGAGGAATCCGACCTGCGCACCAAGATGCCGCGTTTCAGCAAGGAGAACTGGCCGCACAATCTCGCGCTGATCGAAGGCCTGGTCGAACTTGCCCGGGAAGCCGGGGTTACTCCGGGGCAGCTGGCACTCAACTGGGTCCTTTCGCGCGGCAACAATGTCCATGTAATTCCGGGAACCACCGATCCACAGCACCTTGCCGACAATTTCGAGGCGGCGAACCTGGCCATCCCGCAGGACATACTTGACCGTGCGGACGCGCTGATCAATCACGACACGGTCGCCGGCCATCGCTATCACGATGCGATCAAGCCGACGATCGACACCGAGGAATTCGAGGACGCCTGATGGGTACTTTCCGCGCCGAGATCGGTTACAGCGAGCGGACCGAACGCAAGCCCTATTTCTATGCCAATGCGCATGAGAAGGACTTCGTCCCGCTCAAGCCGGCCGAAGTCGAAATCACCGATGCGCGCGGGCTGGAGACCAGCCTCGACCGCGAGGGATTCGAGCTGGTCAGGCACACAAGCGCGGTTTCGGACCTGACCGATCTCGACGAAGTGGCGAAGGTCCATCGCGGCGAGATCGCCGAGCTTTTGAAGCGCGTCACCGGATGCGACGAAGTGGTGATGACTCCGTTCGGCATCCTCCGCTTTTCCGAGCGGCTTGGCGAGAACGCAGCGCATGACAATTCGCACCCGGCATGGTTCGTCCATGTCGACATGTCGAGGGAGGCGGCAGCTGCTGCCCGCGCGCAAGCCGCGCCACCGGGCCGCACCATCGCCCGCTCGGCGCAGTACAATGTCTGGCGGGCGCTCTCGGGCGCACCGCAGGATGTGCCGCTCGGCCTGTGCGCCTATGACAGCCTCTCGGACAGCGACCTGATCGATTGCGACGCGATCTTCGATCCGCTCGACGGCAGCCCCGAATGGGGCTTTCCGAACTACCTGCTCGAGGCCAACCCGACCCATCGCTGGTTCTATTATTCGGACATGCAGCCTGACGAAGCGCTGGTGTTCAAGACCAGCGAAAGCGATCCCGCCCGCGCGCAAATGATGCCGCATGGCGCGTTCCGCAACCCGCTTGCGGGCGAGGATTCGCCGCCGCGCATCAGCCTCGAAATGCGCGGGACCGCCTACTGGTTCGAGTAAGCGGCCCCGTCAAATCCCTTCGTTCCAGGGGGGGTCAGAGCTTGGCGTAATGGAACAGCGACATCTCGCGCCCCCGCATGGCCTCGATCTCGTGATAGGCCGGAGCGTCGGGCACCATCCAGCCGTGATCGCCGGCAAACACCTCGATCCGCGCGCCCGCGCCCTGGTCCTCTGCCGCAAGCCGCAGCGCTTCCTTCTCGCCTGGGTTGCGCTCGTCGTCGTTGCGGGCGATCGCGATCAGGTAATAGGCCGTTGGACCAAGCAGCTTGTGCGGGCTGTCGGGCGCATCCGACACCAGCCCGCCGCCATGGAAGGATGAGACCGCGCCGATCCGTTCGGGCACGGCGGCAGCGCAGCGGATCGCGTAGCTGCCGGTCATGCAATAGCCTTCGACGCCGATCTTCTTCGCCGTATCGACCTGGGGCTGTGCATCGAGCCAGGCGACGATCGCCCTGGCATCGCTCATCGTGCCGGCATTGCTCAGGACGGCCATCATCGGGCCGAGCCGTTCGCGTGCACCCGGCTGGAAGAATTCCGAAATCGAGCTCATGATCGGCGCCTTGGCGGTCCGGTAATACTGGTTCACCAGCACCACCGCATAGCCGCGAGCGGCCAGCTCTCGCGCCATCACCATCTTGGCATCGCGCACCCCGGCAATATCGGGCCACATGATCACCGCGGCATGCTTGCCTTCGGCGGGATGGAAGAAGAAGCCGTCCATCGTCCCATCCGGCGTGGGGATGGAAACGGCGGTCTCGACCGGCCCGGCCCCGCCATCCTGCGCCGCACAGGCCGTGCTGATCCCCATCGCCCCGACCGTGACGGCGCTCATGGCAGCGAATTGCCGGCGATTGAGGCCGCGCTTCGCCAGTGTCTTTTCGTCATCGATGGCGGTGAAATCGTCACACATGTTTCTCTCCTGGAATCTCGTTTCCCGTTGGCCGGGGAAGATAGCGCCGATAAACCTTGCGTCCAGTGGACTTTGTCAATTTCGGCCGCCGCGGTCAGGTCAAATCGTCGAGCCTGATGACCAATCCCGCTTCGGCATCGCGCATCGCCTTGCGCCGCAACTCCTCGATGTGAAGGCGCCCAGGCGGCGCTTCCTCGTCCGGAAGGGCAGCCATTACTTTCGCATGGATTTCCTCGAAATCGGGGCCGTGCTCGGGATGGGTCAGGATCAGCCCGTCCTGCCTTGTCATCCCGGCGAGAATCTTGGCGCCGACTTCGTAGGGGTCCATCCCCTCTTCGAACGCGGTGCCGAACTGGCGGAGCGCCGCCTCGTCCTCTTCGGGAAAGCCGCTTTCGGCAAAGCCTTCCGGGCGCTTCAGCGCGCTGGTCCAGGCATTGGTGCGGGTCAGCGCCGGGCAGCACAACGAGCAGCCGATCCCGTGCGGGGCGAGATTGTAGCGCAGGCTCTCGGTGAGCCCTCGCACCGCAAACTTGCTGGCGGTGTAGATACCCGCCTGCGGACCCGGCAGGAACGCCGCCATCGACGAGATGTTGACGACATGGCGGCGGCCCTGGCTCGCCTTGAGCTTCGGCAGGAAGCTTACCAGGCCGTTGACCACCCCGCCGAAATTGACCCCCATGATCCAGTCGTAATCGTCATAGCTCGCCTCGTCGGTCGGGCCGAACACCGAGACCCCGGCATTGTTGACCAGCACATGCACTTCGCCGAAATGGTCGACCACCTCTTGCGCCACTTCGGCGAACCGCGCCCGGTCGGTCACGTCGAGCTTGAGGAACAGCGGCTGCTCATAGCCCTTGGCCGCAAACCACTCGGCCGTACGCGCCTTGTCGTCCTCGTTGCGGTAGCTCAGCGCCAATCGCATGCCGGCATCGGCAAAGGCCTGCGCCACGCCCAGCCCGATCCCCGTCACGGCACCGGTTATGAAGGCAACCCGTCCTTCCCAGGGGCGTTCAACCTCGCTCATCGTCCCAGAATCCTCTCGCCAAAATTGTCACGATCGTTAGTAAACCATGGGGCACAAATTGGGAGAGCGCAAATGAGCGATGTCGAACGGCGGCTGCAGGAACTCGAGCATCGGATAGGTGTGCTGGAGGATATCCAGGCGATCCGCCGGCTGCATTGGGCCTATGGTTACTATATCGACTTCAACCGCCCGGACGAGGTCGCGGAACTGTTCTCCGAGGATGGCGTGGTCGTGTTCCTGTCGGGCGAATATGTCGGCCACAAGGGCATCAAGCGGCTCTATGGCGACTGGATCCAGGGGCGCTTTACCGGCGGCAGGCCGGGTCCGGTCGACGGCCTCTTGCTCGACCATTTCCAGATGCAGGACATCATCACCGTCGCGCCCGACCGCAAGACCGCCAAGGGCCGCTTCCACGGGATCCTGCTGGGCGGCTGGCATGACGATTTCCAGGACACCCGCGAGGAGATGATGCCCCAGCAATTCATGGAAGCCGGCATCTACGAGAACGACTATGTCCGCGAAGACGGGATCTGGAAGATCAAGCGGCTCGACTACATGATGCAGTGGCAGGGCAATTACGAGGAGGGCTGGGCCCATACCACCAGCCATCTCCAACCCGCGACGAAAACCTGGCCCGAGGACCCGCTCGGTCCCGACCGGTTGCTGTCCGCCGAGCATCATCGCAAGACCTGGCCCTATCGCCAGGACGTGCCGATGCATTTCGCCCATCCCAAATTCGGGCAGCTCCTTGCCGGGCAGGAGGCCAAGTGACACCAGGGCCCGGGGTGCTGCCGTGGGATCCGGCCGCGCCCCCGTTCGACCCGCGCGATGTTTCAGGCCGCGAGACTCTCGACAACCGGACCGTCGCCGAGCGTTTCATCCAGCTGTTCTATGTCGAGGACAATCCGACCGACGCCTTCCTCTGCTGGATGCATCCCGACTATATCCAGCACAACCCCAATGCGCCGACCGGACGCGATGCGACGCTCGAAGTGCTGGCCGCGGCGGTGCGCAACAATCCCGAGCTGACCCATGAGGTAAAACGGGTCATCTGGGGTCCCGACGATCTCGTCGCGGTCCACCACCATTTCCGCCGGACCATGGACGAACGCGGTTGGGCGGTGGTCGACATCTTGCGGATCGCGGACGGCTATATCGTCGAGCATTGGGATGTGATGCAGCAAGTGCCCGATCCGGCCGAGTGCAGGAATTCAAATGGAATGTTTTGAAGCAATTGCCCTCTCCCCTTCAGGGGAGAGGGAGGAGCGCCGCAGGCGCGGAGGGAGAGGGGAACATGGTGTGCGCCATCAGCGACGCGCCCCCTCTCCCAACCCTCTCCCCTGAAGGGGAGAGGGCTATTAAGGGAGGGAAAATGCCCAAGCTCGAAGACGGTAGCGAGAAAGGCCTCAAGGGCCATTTCAAGGAAGATTTCAGCCACCGCACGCGGATCGGCCTCGCGCCGCGCGCGGGCCATATCGACCGCGATGCGCCCTACAAAAGGATCGCGACCGAAGAGGCCTGGACCTTCCCGGCGCTGGTCAAGGCGCAGGTCGATTATCTCCAGTCGGGCGAAGCCCCGGCGGACGACTCGCTCAAGATGGCAGGCATGTTCGCCAATATGCCTTCCTTGCAGGAAATGCTGCAGGATCTGGGCGATTTGCGCCTCTCCCACATGGACGAATACGGGATCGACCGGCAGCTCCTGCTGCTGACGGCACCCGGGGTGCAGGTCGTCCGCCCGGGCGACGGCACCGCGCTCGCCCGCGAGGCGAACGATATTGCCGCCGAGGCCTGCCGCAACCATCCGGAGCGGTTCAGCGCATGCGCGGCCTTCGACCCGCGCGATGTCGCTGGCTCGGTCAGGGAGCTCGAACGGGCCGCGAACGAGCTCAAGCTCAACGGCGCGGTGCTCAATTCGCACTTCCAGGGGCACTATCTCGACGAGGAGGAGTATTTCCCGATCCTCGAAGCGCTCGAAGCACTCGACCTCGCGCTCTATATCCACCCGACCGCGCCGTTCAACGCGCCGCATTACGAGCAGCGCGGTTTCTTCGGCGCACTGGGCGGGTTCCCGCACGATGTCTGGCTGCACACGATGGGGCTGATCTTCTCGGGCGCGTTCGATCGCTTTCCCAAGCTGCGCCTCGTGATCGGGCATATGGGAGAGTGCATGCCGCTCCAGCTCTATCGCTTCGACTGGATGCAGGGCAATGCCGACGGGCGCGCGCATCTGCGCGGCGGCAAGCAGGTCAAGCTCGAACAGACCGTCAGCTACTATTTCAGGAACAATATCTGGATCACCACCAGCGGGGTGGCGTGGGAGCCGGCGATCAAATTCTGCATGGATGTGCTGGGACCCGAGCGCGTGCTCTACGCGATGGATTACCCCTATCAGCAAAGCTACGACGAGGTCGCGGCCTATGACCGCATGCACCTGTCGGACGAGCACAAGCAGATGCTGATGGAAGACAATGCCCGGCAGGTCTTCCGGATTCACGGTTAGGCGGCGGTCCTCCTCAGCGGAACGGCCAGCGTGGTGCGGGTTCCGGCGCGCCACAGCCATTCGAGCGGACCGTAGCGGAAGGCACGGAACCACAGCGCAGCGAGCACTGCCTGCAAGGCAAAGGTCAGGACGCCGATGGCCACCATTTCGGCATTGGTAAGGTCGTCCCACCAGCCGAAGCCGTAACCGTAGAGCAGCGGCGCAAAGACTATCGACTGGCCGATATAGAGCGTCAGCGTCATCCGCCCCGGCGCAGCCAGCCATGCCAGGAGAAGCCGCGCGGGCGAATGCCAGACAAGGACGAATACGGCGACCTGGAACGCCATCGCCGGCAGGCCGCGCGCCTGTTCCAGCAACCATGCCCCGGTTTGCGCCTGCCGCGGATCGAGCGGATTGGCCTCGATCCATTGAGTCATGCCCTGGGCTGCGAGCCACCCCAGCGCACCGGCAAGGCCCACCACCAGCCAGAAGCCGCGCCGCGCGCCCGCATCGGCGAACAGGCGGCGGCGCTGCAGCAGCATGCCGATGAGGAACAGGCCGGCAATCTCCATCACCCGCCCGTTCTCGATATAGAAGGACCATTTGCCGACCGTGCCCGGCCCAAGATTGTCGAGCGCGACGGCGCCGAAGCTGCCTTCGGCCAGCGTCGGCAGGCTGCCCCAGCTGAAGTATAGTGGCTGTGCCAGCGCCCAGGCCTGTCCGTCACCGGCCGCCCACAGCCGCCACCACAGCGGCAATTGCGCGAGCGCGAGCGCCGCCAGCACCAGCAGCACGCGGTCCGACCTGATGCGGTCGAGCGGGACCAGCAGGAGGCCGACGAGGGCCAACACCTGCAGGATGTCGCCGCGATAGAAAATGACATGCAAGGTTCCGA
>NZ_DBNHSF010000225.1:0-2710 GCF_057143545.1 Candidatus Andeanibacterium sp. | reverse complement strand
AATGGCCTTCGATCGTCGCGCGCTTGTTGGGATAGCGCTGCAGCCATTCGGCCTGCGCCCGCAGCGCGGTGGCGTCGGACGCGTCGATATCGAACTTGTCGGTATCGAAATAGATCACGTTGCGGCCATTCATCTGCTGGATGAAATCGGCGTTGCTGCCGGGAATGATGGCAGTGCCGACGCTCGACTGCCCGGAGCCGGTCGAACCGGCATCGCCGACCGACGCGGGCTGCGCGGGCAGGTCTTCGGGCGGATTGTTCCTGGCACAACCGGCCAGCGCCAGCGCGCCGGCGATTGTCGCGATGGTAAGGAAACGATGCATCCTACTCACTCCTTGTTTACTCGGTTGGCCGGGAACAGCCCGGTTCCGCATATTTACTCCACCCATGTTACGGCAAAACAGGTCCCCATGCTGGATCTGAAGCACCGACCGGGGTCTGCAGGCGACGCTCGTTACGACCGGTCAGGTCGACCTGCCACAGCGATGCCTCGCCCGATCCCTGCCGGGTCCGGAAGAACTGGATGATCCTGCCATTGGGCGCCCAGGTCGGCGCCTCGTCCTGCCAACTGTCGGTCAGGTGCCGGAGATTGCGGCCGGCCGGGCTCATCACGGCGATCCGGAAATTGCCAACAATGTGGGTGAAGGCGATCTGGTCGCCGCGCGGGCTCCATTCGGGGGTTGCCGCGCGCCCGCCGAAAAAGCTGATCCGCCGCTGGTTCGAGCCATCGGCGTTCATGATATAAACCTGCTGGCTGCCCGAACGGTCGCTTTCGAACACGATCTGACTGCCATCGGGCGAATAGCTGCCGCCGACATCGATCCCCGGGCTGTCGGTCAGCCTGGTGCTGGGCCCACCATTCACCGAAACGCGATAGATGTCGGTATTGCCGCCCACGGCCATCGAATAGAGGATGTAACGGCCGTCGGGCGACCAGCGCGGGGCGAAGGTCGGGTTGTTGCTTTCTGTCACCAGCCGCTGCTGGCCGGTGCCGATATCGTAGATATAGATGCGCGGATTGCCGTTGAGATAGCTCAGATAGACGAGCGACCGGTAATCGGGCGAATAGCGCGGGGTCAGCGCGGTCGACTGGCCATTGGTTATAAAACGGTGGTTCGCACCGTCCGAATCCATGATCGCCAGCCGCTTGACCCGGTTATCCTTCGGCCCGGTCTCGGCGATATAGGCGATCTTGCTGTCGAAGAACGGGCTTTCGCCCGAGAGCCGCGAATAGATCAAATCGGCGCATTTGTGTGCCGCGCGCCGCCAATCGACCGGCTGGACGACCCAGCCTTCGCGCACCAGTTCCTCGGTCAGGACGATGTCGTAGAGATAGCAACCCACGGTCAGCCGGCCATCGGTCCCGGCGCGGACGAAGCCGTGGACCAGCATCTCGGTGCCGCGGGTGCCCCACAGGCTCCAGCGCGGCGAGGTGATCTCGGAATAGACCGGCTCGGGCAAGGCATCCGGCCCGATCGGGCGGAACAAGCCGTTGTTCCTGAGGTCGGCGGTGATGACGCGGGCGATCTCCTTGCCCAGCACCGCGGTCCCGTCGAGATTGGCCGCAGTCTGCTGGTTTTGGGGCGTCGCGAAAGCCGGAATCGCAATGCCGAGATCCTGCCATTCGCCGACATCGGTCACCGTGCCGGTCAGCCCGGCATCCTCGTCGACCGTCGTATCTCCGGTTTCGAGCGGAACTGTGGGCAGGGGCGCATCCTGCGCCGCAACCGGGCTCGCGCCGAGAGCCAGTAACAAGGTCGTGAGCAGGAGACGGATCATCGGGACAGGTCCTTGTTGAATTCCCAGGTCAGCCTTTTCCAGAAGGCATAATACCGGTCCGGCAAGTTGAACGGAGCGGTCTTGCGGATTGCCCTGATCGCGAGTTCGCAATGGCGCCCTGCCTGAGGACGGTTCGAATCCGTGATACCCCTTGTAGGCTGACAATCGGGAGTGCCCGAAAGGCTGCCATCGGGATTGAGGTTCCAGGTTACGGTCGTCCGCAACAATTCTGCTTCGAGACCGTCCGGTGCATTCCAGTTGGGCCGCAGCTGGCGCGTGATGGACATGCCGAGCGATGCCCTGACCTGCGGCGTAATCGCATCCGCCGGTGCTCCGCCCTGATTGCGTTCGCCCGAGCTTTGGCCCTCGCGGAACGCGCTGCCGAATTCCGCGCCGCTGGCCCGTTCCTGGTTGCGCGGCTGTGCCTGGGGCTGCTCGGCCCTGGTGCGCGGATTGACCCGCGGCGTCGGACGGTTTTCGGGCACCGCCTCGGCTTCGCTTGGCGGCCTGGGATTGGGCCGGTCGGAGATTTCGGGCGCAAGGGCGGCCTGCGTCTCTTCCGAAATTTCCGGCGCGCTCGCGGTCATCGCAACCTCCTCCGCAAGGCTCACCACCATCCTCTCGGGTGGCGCAATGATGGCCGGACTGCGTGACACCTGGACCGACAATGCGACGAGCAGCGCGATATGCGCGGCAACAGCCACACCGAGGCCGATCCGCTCGTCGTTTCTGAGGGTTAGGACCGCTGCCATGGGACCTCAGGCTAAGTCGCTGTCTCTGAACGGCTGGTGACCAGCGAAATCGCGTTGAATCCCGCGCGATTGAGCTCGCCCATCACCGCCATCACCCGCCCGTAATCGAGCGTCAGGTCGGCCCGGAGGTTGACCAGCGGCGGCTCGCCCTCGACATCGCGCGCCAGTTGCTCAAGCCGC
>NZ_DBNHSF010000224.1:0-1709 GCF_057143545.1 Candidatus Andeanibacterium sp. | reverse complement strand
GCATTTCGATCCCGGAGCGGTATTGGCCAAAAAGGCGGGAGCCCCGGGGGATCAGGATCCGGTCTCCGGAAAACGCCAGCACCGGCTCGGAGACCACCGCGACAACGGAGCCGGGCAGATCGCTGTTAATAGCGGTTTGCAGCGCCGCCTGGATGACGGATCCTTGGGTCAGCGTGCGTTCGGGATGGATGAGGCGGGCGGCCTCCTGCACCTCGAGCGGTCGCGCACTCTGCAAGAACTGCTCGTTGCCCGAGAGGGCCGGTCCACTTGCGCCAGCGGCGGCAGGATCGGCCACCGCCGCGCCACTCGCACCACCACGTGGACCGTCCGCATAGACCACGGCGGGGGATTTGATCTGGGCAGTCAGAAGCTCCTCGGCGATGCGTTCGGCCTCGCGCAGACGCTGCTCCTCTTCCTGACGCCGGCGTTGTTCGAGAAGGCGCTGATCGGCGATCACCCCTTCGCGATCGAGCTCGGCCTCAAGCCCCTCGCGCTGCGCCCGTTCGGCATCGAGCATGGCCTGCAGCCCCTCGATGCGAGTCTCGGTCTGGCGTTGGAGGTTTGCCAGCTCGGTTTCCTTTGCGGCGAGCGTTGCTTCGAGCGCGGCCTTTTGCTCGTCGAAGGCCTCGCGCAGGTCCGCGACAGCGGATTGGATTTCCGAGTTGCGGGCAGCCTGGCTGGCGGCGAGGGCTTCGCGGAGCTTGGCGATTTCGGCCAGCACCTCGGCGCTCGGTTCCGGGGCAGGGGCGGCGGGCACGTCGAGCGCTTCCTCGACGGCGATCAGTGCGTCATTGACCCGTTGCTCGGTCTCGTCGGGCGGAAACTTCAGCCGCCCGCCGGAGCCGGGGCGGCGGTCCTGAAAGGTCTCGACATCGGAGGTCTCAAGCGCACTGTCACCTTCCTGCAGACCGGTGGCCAGAAAATACGCGACCCCGGCCCCGCCAAGGGCGAGGGCGGCCGCGAGCGCGCCGACCCCGAGGCTGTTTCCGCGGGGCTTGGACTTGCCGCGCTGGCTGAACTGGTCGAGACGGTCCTGAAGGTCGGGAGGGGTTTGTTCGGCCATGGTCAGTTGCTCACGTAGATGGCGCTCTCGTCGCGCCAGGCGCAGATCGCCTCATCGCCGATACGCAGCGACCAGTAGGTGTTCACCCCAAGCACCCGGACCGTGTTGCCTTGCTGGGTCCAGTTGACCGTGCGCTCACGGCCCTGGTCATCGGCCTTGAAGAGGGCGGGCTGGCGACCGTTTTCCGGGATGACGAAGTAGGTATAGCGCCCGTCGTCATAGATATGGCTGGGGCGGAAATCACCTTCGCCCGAGACGCGGTAGTTGTAGTTGCGGGGCGCCTCAAAGCCTTTGGGCTGGGTAGCCGCCGTCGCTCGACGTTCCTCATCGGGGTAGCGGAAGCGGACTTCGAAGAACATGCCGGTGCGGTTCGGGATCGAGCCTTCGCGCAGGTGGAAGGAATAGGTGCGTCGGTTGGTGATCACCGTCATGTTGGTGGAGGCATTGGCCACATGCGGTTTGATGGTCAGCACATTGCCAAGCTCTGGGATCGGATCGACCTGGAAGCTTTCGGTGTCGCCGACGATCACGGCCTCGAAGCGCTCGCCCGCCCCGAAATGGATCGTGGTCGAATGCCTCAGATCGGTTTCGATCCGATAGACCTGGTTTTCACTATAGACGGCGGTGCGGATGCGGATGTCGAGCG
>NZ_DBNHSF010000223.1:0-16134 GCF_057143545.1 Candidatus Andeanibacterium sp. | reverse complement strand
CGTCTTTCACCATCACGTAAAGGAAGGTGTGGGGATTGGTCCATTCCCACTTCTCGACCACCGCATCCTTGAGCGCGACTTCCTTGCCCCATTCGAACATCGCGGTCGAATGATGGGCGGCGAGCGGAGCCGCAAATACGAGGGCGCCGCCCAGAGCGAGGGCGGCAAGGGCGACGGCGCGATTGCGCAAGGGATTCTTCGACATGCAACTCTCCATGGACCAGTCTCCATGAACGGAAAATGATCTCGCGCAAATCATCTGGCAAGCAAACCGGACAAAATCAACCCGATGCTTGACTTGGCCAGTGTTTCCGCCACATCTGCGGGCAAAAGAACACGTATTTTCCGGAGAGATGCACGATGGGTTGGACCAGGATTTCGCGCACAATCGCAGGTGCGGCGTTGCTGGCGAGCACGACAATGGCCATGGCGCAAGAGGCTGGAGAGGCTATCGCCCCGCCGCTGCCGCGCGCGTCCTCCTATCTCGAAGTGACCCAATGGCCCGACCTCACCGGCACCTGGTACCCCGATTGGGGGGCGCTGTTTTCCGAACGCTCGGGGCCGGCCAAGCTGACCCCGGCAGCCCAGGCGAAATACGACCAATACCTTGCCGACACGCGCGAGAACGGCCCGAACCAGTTCCGCGCCGCCAATTGCATCCCGCCCGGCCTCCCCGGCGTGCTGCAACAGCCCTATCCGGTCGAAATCCTCTATTCGCCGGGCCGGGTGACGATCTTCACCGAGGCCTATGAGCAGGCGATCCGCATCTATCTCGACCGGGAATTGCCCGAAGACCCGGACCTGTTCTTCAACGGCAATATCGTCGGCCATTGGGAGGGCGACGCGCTGGTTTTCGAAGCAACCGGCTTCAACCTGTTGACCGACATCCAGCCCGGCATCGGCCACTCCGAACAGCTGCGGATCGACGGGCGGATCGCGCTGCGCAATCCCGAATTGCTGGTGATCGAGATGACCCTGACCGATCCCGAAGTGCTGGCCGAACCCTTCGTCACCAAGGTCGCCTACAGCCCCGATACCTTCCCGCTGCGCGAATGGGTCTGCGCCGAGAACAACCGCCTGCAATCGGGCGAGGACGGTGCGAATATCGATCTCGGGCTCGACCAGTTCGAGGACGAGGAGGACCCGTTCGGCCCGGCCGAAGGTGAATAAGCCCCCGTCTGATCGGGCTCGGCAAGGTCAACGCAGCCTAAACCATTTTTCAAGCACTGCCGGGTTAGGCCGGCGGCATGAACGCAATGTCGCAGCCTTTCCTGGCACAGCACTATCCCGGCGAGGCCGGATCGGCCGAATTGAAATGGGCCGTGCTTGGCAACGCCGCCGGGATCGTCGCCCAGCTGGCCGGGGTCGAACCGGCGGGGCAGCATGCCTTCCCCGAAGCCATCTTCGCTGCAACCGGCTGGCGCCGGGAGCTCGCCGAAAAGAGCCTCGACGATCTGGTGGCCGTGCTCGAACCTGGGATCGCGGCGCTGATCGCGGTCAATGCCCGCAACGCCGATGCGCGGCCCGCGGCGCAGGCGCTGTGGCGCGAATTCGAAGCCTCGCGCGACGCGCTGCTGGCGCTGGCCCCGGTTGGAGCGAATGGGGCGGCGAGCAAGAACGGTTGAACGTCGGGCTTCCGGAGGCCTTCCTCCCACCGTCATGCTGAACTTCTTTCGGCATCCATCGCTCCAACTGCAAGACCTGGCCCGGAGGAAAAATGGACCCTGAAACGAGTTCAGGGTGACAAAGATCGGCCGCCAAGATCAAGCTTGACTGAGTTCCCGCTTTGTTCCAGCGATAGGTCATGGCCGAATCTCCCTCAAGTGATTCTCTCGATACCGAAACCCTCCTCCGGGGCGCGAGCGGCGTGGCGCGCGGGATTTCGCGGCTGTTTGCGCGCAACGACATCTGGTGCCTGCCGGAAATGCCGCTGAGGAACAATCGCCGGGCGGATTTGATGGGGATCGACCCCAAGGGCCAGATCGTCATCGTCGAGATCAAGGTCAGCCGCGCGGATTTGCTGGGCGACGGCAAGTGGACCGACTATCTCGACTTCTGCGACCGCTTCTATTGGGGCCTGCCGCCCGGGCTCGACCGCAATTGCCTTGAGAGCGAAGATTTCCGCCCCGCCCATTGCGGGGTGATCGTGGCCGACACCTACGATGCCGAGATCGTTCGCCCGGCCCCGCTCCACCCGCTGGCGGCGGCGCGGCGCAAGCTCGAGATCGAGCGGCTCGCGCGCACGGCGCTGCGGCGGCAGGTGGCGATGACCGATCCGGGCCTTGGGGGCTGGACGCCGGGCTGATCCTGCAGGGCAGCGAGGCCCTGTCCTACACCTGATTGCAGTGCTAAGGGCCCGCCATGACAGCGGCAGCCAAGACCAAATCGGGCGGGGAGCGAAATTTGTTCCTGGACTGTGTTACCCTTGTTACCTTCCATTCAGGTTCGCCCGCGTGACTGGCGCGATCGTCCTGTCCGCGCTGGCGATGACGCTGATCGTCGGCGCGCGATACCTGCTGTCGAGCGGGTTCTTCGCCTGGCTGACCCGAAAGCTACGCCCCGGGCAGTATGACGGGCTCAGGCCTCAGATTAGGAGCGAGATTTCCTGGTCGCTCGCTTCGGCGGCGATCTACGGGATCCCGGCAGGCATGGTCGCCTGGGGCTGGCAGCAGCAGGGCTGGACGCTGATTTATTCCGACTGGAGCGCCTACCCGTTGTGGTACCTGCCGCTCTCGCTGTTCCTCTATCTCTTCGCGCACGACACCTGGTTCTACTGGACCCACCGGCTGATGCATCGCCCTGCCTGGTTCCGCCTCGCCCATGCGGTGCATCATGCGAGCCGCCCGCCGACCGCCTGGGCGGCGATGAGCTTTCACCCGATCGAAGCGCTGACCGGCGCGGTGGTGATCCCGGTGCTGGTGTTCGTGATCCCGATCCATGTCGCCATGCTTGGCCTGGTGCTGGCGATCATGACTATCATGGGCGTCACCAACCATATGGGCTGGGAGATGTTTCCGCGCGCCGTCGTTCATTCAAGATTGGGAAACTGGCTGATAACGGCGAGCCACCACCAGAAACATCACGAGCAATATCTATGCAATTTCGGACTCTATTTCCGCTTCTGGGACCATCTATGCGGCACCGATCGCGGCCTTTCGCAAGCCTGACCCTCGCTCTTGCCGTTCTCGGCCCGCTCGCGGGTCCGAGCGCCGCGCAAGGGCAGGAAGCAGGAGTGAAGGTGACGATAACGGTCACCGATCTGCGCAACAGCAAGGGCGTGGTGCGGGCCTGCATGACGACCGATGCCGAGCGGTTTCCGAGATGCCAGGGGAGCGAAAATGCCCACCGCGCGGTGGTTGACGCGGCCGAGACGGTCCGGTTCACATTCGAAGGGGTCCAGCCCGGGCACTATGCGATCGCGCTGCTGCATGACGAGAACGGGAACGGCAAGTCCGACCGCTTCCTCGGCATGATGCCCAAGGAAGGCTACGGCTTCTCGCGCGACGCACCGGTCAAGATGGCCCCGCCCAAATTCGAACAGGCCGCGTTCGATGTCGGCAGCGAGGCGCTCAGCCAGACGATCAAGATGCGCTATTGGCTCTAGCTGCCGGGCCCGAGGATACCGCCGCCGTGAACCATGACGAGGACGCCGAAAGGTTTGGCCAGCCATCGGCCCGGATCGACCCCAATTCCTCGTTCGCGCCGTTCCGCTGGCCGGTGTTCCGCGCGATCTGGATCGCCAGCGTTGCTTCGGCGCTCGGCAGCCTGATCCAGCAGACCGCCGCCGCCTGGCTGATGACCGAGTTGACCGAATCCCACCTGCTGGTGGCGCTGGTCCAGGCTTCGGTCACGATCCCGGTGCTGGGTTTCGGCCTGTTCGCGGGCGTGATCGCCGACAATTACGACCGCCGGATCGTGATGCTGACCGCCAATTGCGGGATGCTGGCGATCTCCGCGGTGCTGGCGCTGCTGGCACTCACCGACACCGTGACGCCATGGTCGCTGCTGCTGCTGACGCTCGCCATCGGGCTCGGCTTTGCACTCAACGGCCCGGCCTGGCAGGCCTCGATCCGCCAGATGGTGCCGCGCAGCGATATCCCGCAGGCGATCTCGCTGAACACGATCGCCTACAACACGGCGCGCAGCCTTGGCCCGGCGATCGGCGGCCTGCTGCTGTCGCTGTCCGGGCCGGCGCTGGCCTTTACCGTCAATACGCTGAGTTACCTGGTGCTGATCGTCGCGCTGCTGCGCTGGCGCCCGCAATCGACCGCGCGGCAAGTGCCCCATCGGGTGTTCCCCGCTATCGGCGCGGCGCTGTCCTTCGCCTGGACGTCGAGCCCGCTGCGCAGGGTGCTGCTGCGCGGGATCGTGTTCGGCGTCGGCTCGATCAGCTTCCAGGCGCTGCTGCCGCTGGTCGCGAAAGAACAACTCGGTGGCAACGAGATCGGCTTCGGGCTGATGTTCGGCGCGTTCGGGGTCGGCTCGGTGATCACGGCCCTGTGGATCGCTGCCATGCGCCGGCGCTATGGACCCGAAGCGATCGTCAGTATCGCGACATTGGTTTCGGCCGGCGCAGTGACGCTGCTAGCGTTTGCGCCCTCGATCCCGATCGCGATGCTGGCGGGCTTCCTCGCCGGTTGCGGGCATGTTGCAGCGCTGACCAGCTTCAACGTTTCGGTCCAGCTCAGGAGCCCCGACGAATTGCTCGGCCGGTGCCTGTCGCTGTTCCAGGCAACGATTTTCGGCGGCATGGCTGCGGGCGCGGGAATCTGGGGGGCTTTGTCCGACGTCATCGGTCTCACCACTGCACTGCTTGCCTCGGCAGCATGGCTGGCGGCAACCCTCGTTCTGCTGCGGGCGGTTTCCCCGATGCCGAAAATCGGCGAAGGCACGGTCGCACATTGAGTTAACGGATGTCTGCCTGACTGACGTCGTATGCCGCGCAAGGCCAAACATTCCGCAAGGTTTAACGGTTAATTTACCATGTCGCGCCAAAAAGTGTGCCGAATGAAATCACGGGGGCTTCGGCATGGACACGCTGGGGGGAAATTTCGCCGGCCGTAACGGCGCAGAGGAAGCGGAAGGCCTTGAACCGGAAGAGGAAACTTCCGGTCGCGACACGCCTCCCCCGGAGATCGGGCAGGACGAGCGCCGGATGCAGGTGCGCGCCTACAATTTCTGGGCAAGCCTGCTCGAAGACCGCAATTTCCCGTCGATCGACGACCTCGAAACCGACAACCTGCCCGATTTCGGGCCCTACAGCGTACTGCTCGATTTCACCTCTGGTATCGAAGACCCGGGCATTGCCTTCCTGGGCGACAAGATCGCCGAGGAATGCGAGGCGGGCGAGGAAATCTCCCGCCTTTCGGACGTGCCAAGCCGCTCGCTGCTGTCGCGGATCACCGACCACTACATGCAGATCCTCGCCAACCAGGCCCCGATCGGCTTCGAAGCGGAGTTCATCAACCAGCGTGGCTCTACGATCCTTTACCGAGGTATCCTGCTGCCCTTTTCGAGCGATGATGACACGATCGATTTCATCTATGGCGTGATCAACTGGAAGGAACTGGCCGACCAGAAAACCACCGACGAGCTGATGCTCGAAGTGGACCAGGCGCTGGAGGAATTGCCTGCCGTCGCGGCTGAAGAAGAAGTCACGTCGCTGTCCGACTGGGCCAATAGCTCGGATTCGCTCGACCTGCCGGTCACTTCGCAGGACCCCGCTATCGCCGGATTCGATTCCGATGGCGACGACTGGGACGCCGACGAGACCGCGCTCCCCGCGCCGACCTTTGGCTCGTTCGAGGCCGAGGACAGCCCCCACAGCGAAATCGAGCTCGAAGACACATTCGAAAACGGCAGCGAGGAATTCGAGCTGGGGGCCGAACTCGAGCTTGGCGAAGCGATGGAACTCGCGAGCGAAGAACCGGCTTCCGAGCCTGCAAGCCCCCAGATTCCTCAAGTTTGCGAGCCGGAAGCATTCGCCCCCGAACCCATCGTGCCGGAAGCATACGAGGGTGAGACGTCCGACGCCGAACAATTCGTCCCGGACTATGGCGAGCCTGAAGCTGTCGAGCCCGAGGCGCCCGAGCCGGCAGCATACACCCCCGAAGTGCCTGAACCGGATGCATATCAGCCGACCGAGATCGAGATGCCCGAGCTCGACGAGAGCGACATGGCCCTGGGCGACTGGCTGGCCTCGGCCCGCGAACTGGCGCTTGCCGCGCGGTCGAGCGAAGACCGCACCCGCCACGCGCTCTACGATGCGATCAGCCGGGCCTACGATTTCTCGATCGCCGCCAGCGAAGCGCCGGAAGAGTTTGACGAGCTGGTCGCGGATTCGGGGCTCACCATGCAGGATCGCGCGCCGATGACGCCGATCGTCAAGCTGGTCTTCGGTGCCGATTACGACAAGACCCGACTCACCGAATATGCCGCTGCCCTGACCCATGCGCACCGCCTCGAGCTCGAACGCGGCTCGCTGGGCGATTTCCTGCGCAAGGCCGAGGGCGGGCTCAAGGGCGTGGTCAAGGCCGAGCGCCGCCTGCGCCGCGAGGAATCGGGCCAGGCGGTCGAAGCGCCGGGCGATCCGCGCGAGCGTATCGCCAAGAAACTGCGCAAGCTCGAAGGCATGGAATTCGGCGCCATCCCGAGCGAAGGCAAGGAATTCGGCCTCGTCATGATCCGCCGCCTGGCAACCGGCGAAGTGGTGGTGCTGGGCGAGATTCCCGACGATGTCGCGCTGGTCGAACGGGCCGCGCGCAAGCTGCTCGGCTGAGCCTAACCTCACGGTCCAGCGAAATCCGGTCTATCGCTTTTGCGCGGTGCCGATTAGCTTGGACACATGATTGCCAGTCGATCCGCCAGAACAGGGCTACCACGACAACTCCGGCGCGTTTGCCAGTGACGCGTGGCAGGCGCAGGTTCGGCTGCATGACCTGGTCTATCGCGTTTGCGGCGGTGTTCATCGCCGCTCTCGCCGGGGCCTATCTGTGGGCGCGTGAAAACCGCTCGGTCGCCATGCTCGACCGCGTCGACCGCCTGTTTACCGGAGGTCTCTCGGGCAAGCGCGTCGACTACGGCGATCACCCGCGGCAGCACCTGGTCGTATACGGATCCGAAAGCGGCGAGCCGAAGCCGATCGTCGTCTTCATCCATGGCGGGAGCTGGCGCGAGGGATCGCCCGAAGACTATGGCTTTATCGCGCGCAACCTGGCGCGCGAGGGTTACGTCACGGTGCTCGCCGGCTATCGCCTGGGCGAGGAGGGACGCTTCCCGGCGATGCTGGAGGATGGCGCAGCGGCGCTGGCATGGGTCCACACTCACGCCGCGGGATTTGGCGGCGATCCGGCGCGGATCTTCCTGATGGGCCATTCCGCCGGGGCCTATAATGTCGTGATGCTTGCGCTCGACCGGCAATGGCTCGGGCGCGAAGGCCTCGACAGCTCCTTCATTTCCGGCGTAATCGGCCTGGCGGGTCCCTACGATTTCTATCCTTTCGACACGGATTCGACGCGCCGGGCGTTCGGCGCCTGGCCGCGGCCCGAAGCGACCCAGCCGGTAAGGTTCGCGCGCGCGGATGCGCCGCCGATGCTGCTGGCGAGCGGCAGCGGCGACGAGACGGTTCGCCCGCGCAACAGCCTGGCGCTGGCCGCGGCTTTGACCGAGGCAGGCAGGCCGACGCAGGCGGTCGTCATGGAGGGGCTCGACCATGTCGGAATCCTGATCGCGCTCGCACGTCCGCTCGATCTGTGGGACGGGCGGCCCAAGCAGGCAGTGCTTGCCTTCCTCGCAGAAAACAGGGATGCGGGTTCGGCTTCAGCCCCGGTTCAGCAGGAAGACCCCTAGCAACACCGCCATGCGCCTCCTTGCCCGCCTGATTGCCGTTCTTGCCGCGCTGCAACTCGCGATCCAGCCGGTTGCAGCGCAGAGCATCCTGCGTGATGCCGAGACAGAGGCCTTCCTCCAGGAGCTGATGGACCCGCTGACCGTCGCCGCCGGCATGCCCGCCGGGAGCGTCGATGTCGTGCTGCTGCACGACAATTCGATCAACGCATTTGTCGCCGGCGGCCAGCGGATCTATATTCACAGCGGGCTGATCGACGCCGCCGACACACCCAATGAAGTGCAGGGCGTGCTGGCCCATGAACTGGGCCATATCACCGGCGGGCATATCGTCCGCTTCGACGAGGGAATCAGGGCAGCCTCCAACATCTCGATCCTTTCCACCCTGCTCGGCGTCGTCGCGCTCGCCGCGGGTGCCGGGGAAGCCGCGATGGGCATCATGGCCGCCGGGCAGCAGGCCGCGCTGGGAAAGTTCCTCGCCTTCAGCCGGGTGCAGGAAAGCTCGGCCGACGCAGCCGGGGTCGAATATCTCTCCAAGGCAGGAATTTCGGGGCGTGGATCGATCGACTTCTTCAAGAAGCTGCAGAACCTTGAATTCCGCTATGGCTATAGCCAGGATGACGAGGACGGCTATTCCCGCACCCATCCGCTGTCGGGCGACCGCATCGCGTTCCTCCAACGCGAATACGAGGAAGACCCCGCATGGAACGCTGCGGAAGATCCCCGGCTGCAGGCCGAATTCGACCGGATCAAGGCCAAGCTTTACGGCTATCTCGCCGAGCCCGCCGAGACCTTGCGCAACTATCCCGCCAGCATGACCGGCGTTCCCGCCCGCTATGCGCGGGCCTATGCCTATCACAAGGACGCAAGGATCAACGAGGCGCTGGAAGAACTCGACGGCCTGCTCGAGATCGATCCGCACGATCCCTATTTCCTCGAGATCAAGGGACAAATCCTGCTCGAATCGGGCCGTCCGCGGGAAGCGCTCGACCCGCTGCGCGAAGCGACCAGCCTGACCAACAATGCCCCGCTGATCGCTTCGCTGTTCGGCCACGCGCTGATCGCGACCGAGGATGCAAGGAATTTCGACGAGGCCGAACAGGTGCTCAAGGCTGCCGTGGCGCGCGACCGGGAAATCCCCTTCGCGTGGTACCAGCTCGGGGTGGTCTATGCCGCAAGGGGCGATATGCCGCGCGCCCGGCTTGCAAGCGCGGAGCAGCAAGTCATGAGCAGGCAGTACGAACTTGCCCTGAGGAGCGCCGAGGCCGCCAGGCTGGGCCTGCCGGAAGGCTCGGCCGACTGGATCCGCTCGCAGGACATTGCGAACGAAGCGCGCTTTGCGCTTGAGCAGCAGGAAGAGCGCCGGTAACCGGCCGGTATGAGCGGATTGCCGACACGCCCGACCTTACCCGTCATGGCCGCCATTGCCGGGGCCGCGGCCGTGCTCGGCTTTCTCGGCGGCTGGGCCTACCAGGCAAGCGGACTTGGCCGCGCATCGACCGAACAGCTCGTCCGCGGCTACATCCTGGAAAATCCGGAAATCCTGCCCGAAGCCGTCGAGCGCTTGCAGCAGAAGGAAACGCTGGCCCGGCTGGAGCCGTTGCGGGGGGCCGTCGAAACAGCCTTCGCAGGCGCGGTGCTGGGAAATCCCGAGGGGTCGACCGTTCTGGTCGAATTTACCGACTATGCATGCCCTTACTGCCGCCTGAGCTTGCCCGATCTCAATTACCTGATCGACAAATATTCCGATCTCAAAGTCGTCGTGCGTGAAAACCCGGTGCTGTCCCCCGAAAGCGTCGAAGCTGCGCGCATGGCGTTGGCGGCAGCGGCGCAAGGCAAGTTCGAGGCCTTCCACAATGCCATGTTCGCCAAGGATCGCCCGAGCCAGGCCACAATCGTGGCGGCGGCGCAGGAGGCAGGACTCGATCTTGCCCGGGCTCAGGCCGAGATCGCTACCGGCAAGTACGATGCGGAACTGGAAAACAATATCCGCCTCTCGCAATCGCTCGGCCTGACCGGCACTCCGACCTGGGTGATCGGCGACCAGGCATTCTCCGGCGCGGTCGGCAGGGAGCGGCTGGAAGAGGCGATCCTGGCGGCCGAGGACAGCTGAGCCCGAATTCTAATCCTCGGCCAGGCCTTCGTAAATCGTATGTTTGGGCCGGGCCATGACCCGTCGCACCATCGGTTCGAAGAATTCGAGCGGCGCGCTGTCGTAGTCGGGATCGAATGCTGACTGGTCGTATTTCTCGCAGAATTCCGCGCAGGCGGAAAAATGTTCGTGGCCCCGGAACCGCTCGCGGAGTTCGCGGTCCATCCCCAGGTAATGGAAATAGTAATAGCCCTGGAACAGGCCGTGATGCTGGCAGATCCAGTGCAGTTCCGGACTGACGAAGGGCTTTATGATCGCTGCCGAAACATCGGGATGGTTGAAGCTGCCCAGCGTATCGCCGATATCGTGGATCAAGGCCATCACGACATATTCTTCGTCCCGCCCGTCGCGATGCGCACGAGTCGCGGTCTGCAGCGAATGTTCGAGCCGATCGACCGGGAACCCGCCGAAATCGCCGGCGAGAAGCTTCAGGTGGTCGAGCACGCGATCCGCCAGGCCCGACGCGAAGTGCCGGAATTCACCGGCGATGATCTCCCAGTCCTCGCGCGTGCTCTGGTCCATCGCGCGAAATGACGCCCGGGGCGAAGTTTCCGCTTGGTGCTTCATCTTTCTGCCTCCTCGCAGCCCAGCCTACTCCCGCAACGGCGCGAAGCAAATCTTTCTGACGGATCGCCGGAAATCGGCTAAGCATCGCCGGCATGCCGGTATTGCCCTTCAGACCCACGCCGTTCTTCGGCAACAAGAACCGGGCCTTCTGGAACCTGCAATTCGCGGGCTGGGGCGGCGCGCTGGTGATGCGCGTGACGACCGCTATCGCGAATTCGCAACCGCTTGATTTCCTTGTCGTACTTCTGATCGGCGCGATCGCCGGCTTTTCGATCAGCCTGGTCCTGGCGGTCATCTACCGGCAATTGCTCAACCGGCGGCCGATCGTGACCTGGGGGGTCACGGCAATCGCACTGGCGCTGGCGGTGATCGTCTATGCATTCATCGATGCCTGGGTGATCGGGATCTATCGCGGCGACAGCGACACCAGCTTCGCAACCCTGATGCTGGGCGTGTTCTATCTCGACCTGACACTGCTCGGCGCCTGGTCGGCGCTCTATTACGCGATCAACCTGTTCCTGCAGGTCGAGGAACAGACCGATCGGCTGGCGCGGCTCGAAATGCAGGCGACCAGCGCTCAACTCGCGATGCTGCGCTACCAGCTCAATCCGCATTTCCTGTTCAACACGCTCAATTCGATTTCCACCCTGGTGCTGCTCAAGCAGACCGAACCGGCCAACGCGATGCTGACCAGGCTCTCCGCTTTCCTGCGTCATACGCTGGTCAACGAGCCGGGTGGGAAGGTTACGGTCGCCGAGGAAGTCGAAACCCTGCAGCTCTATCTCGGGATCGAGCGGATGCGGTTCGAGGAACGGCTGCAGGCCGAGTTCAGGATCGACGACAGCGCCAGGAATGCACTCCTGCCTTCGCTGCTGCTCCAGCCGCTGGTCGAAAACGCCATTAAATATGCGGTTTCTCCCCAGGAGGAGGGGGCCAAGATCAGCGTTTCCGCTCGGCTCGTCGGGCAAAGACTTCGCATCACCGTTTCCGATACCGGGCCGGGATTGCAAAAACCCGCCCAGAGTCAAAGCATTCGCGGCCTGGTCACTGGCGGCAAGGGGATTGTTTCCTCTACTGGCGTGGGCCTGGCAAATATTCGTGACCGGCTGGCACAGGCCTATGGCGACGATCATCGGATCGAGATTCGCACTCCCGCTCAGGGTGGGTTCACGGTGCTGATTGAAATACCTTATGAATCGGCGAGGGAAGAAAGCGCGTCGGTGGCAATGAAACAGCCCCGGCCGCGTTCTCCCAACACGCCCGAACCAGTACAAAGGGAGCTTGGGCTCGACGCATGACTATTCGGACCATTATCGTTGACGATGAAAAACTGGCGATCCAGGGGCTGCAATTGCGGCTGGAGGAATTCGCCGATGTCGAGGTGATCGATACCTGCGCCAACGGGCGCGAGGCGATCCGCAAGATCAAGACCGAGAAGCCGGATCTTGTCTTTCTCGACATCCAGATGCCCGGTTTCGACGGATTTTCCGTGGTCAAGGGCGTGATGGAAATCGAACCGCCATTGTTCGTGTTCGTAACCGCGTACCAGGAGCATGCCATCCGCGCATTCGAGGCGAACGCGGTCAATTACCTCATGAAACCGGTCGACGTCGACAGGCTCGCCGATACGCTCGACCGGGTCCGCACAAGGCTGGCGGAAAAGCGCTCTTCGGAAGAGGCCGAACGGCTCAAACATGTGCTGCACGAAGTCGCGCCCGATGCGATTGAACAGGCGGTGAGCGACGAGGATGTGACGGCCCGTTACGAGAAACTCATCAATATCAAGGACCGCGGGCAAATCTTCCGCGTCAGCATCGATTCGATCGAACATGTCGAAGCGGCTGGCGATTATATGCTGATCTATACCGGCGACAATTCCTACGTCCTCAGGGAAACGATGAAGGACCTCGAGCGGCGGCTCGACCCGCGTATCTTCCAGCGCGTTCACCGCTCCACCATCGTCAATCTCGACAAGGTCCGCCAGGTCAAGCCGCACACCAATGGCGAATGCTTCCTGGTGCTGGAAAGCGGTGCTCAGGTAAAGGTCAGCCGCTCGTACCGGGACGTGGTGGCGAGATTCGTGCACTAAACCAGAGATTCGTTCGCTTCGCGCCCTTCGGCAGGCCCAGGATGAACTGCCGACATTCCGTCGTCAGTCGAGAAGCGCGGGCAAATCGTGTCTCGACTTCGCTCGACCCGAACGGATAGGGAGTAGGCATGTCGGCATTCTCGCTCCCCGGTTTCGACCTCGCCGCCTTCGTCCGCGCGACATTGGACGAAGACCTTGGCGTCGGACTGGCCGGCGGCGGGCATGACGTCACCGCCGAGAGCGTGATCCCGGCGGATGCCCGCTTCCAGGGCGTGATGGACAGCCGCGACGCCATCGTGGCGGCCGGCCTGCCGATCGCCGCAGCCTTCTTCCGCGCGCTCGACCCGGCAATGGAGATCGAAATCCTTGCCGGGGAAGGCGAGGAAGTACCTGCCGGAACCGACCTGATGCGCCTGTCGGGCAATGCCCGCGCGATGCTCACGGCCGAGCGCAGCGCGCTCAACACCGTCCAGCATCTCTCGGGGATCGCGACCATGACCCGGGCCTATGTCGATGCGATGGGCGGCAAGGCGACCTTGCTCGATACACGCAAGACGATCCCGGGCCTGAGGCGGCTCGAAAAATACGCCACCCGCATGGGCGGGGCGCAAAACCACCGGATGGGGCTGTGGGACGCGGCGATGATCAAGGACAACCATATCCTCGTCGCCGGGAGCGTCGGCGAAGCGGTACGTCGCGCGCGCGAGGCAGGGATCAAGGACATCATTTGCGAAGTCGACCGGCTCGACCAGGTCGAACCGGCGCTGGCCGCCGGGGCGAGCCATCTCCTGCTCGACAACATGTCGCCCGAGCTGCTGCGCGAAGCGGTCGCGCTGGTCGCAGGCCGTGTGCCGACCGAAGCATCGGGCGGCGTGACGCTCGCAACGATCGGGGCGATCGCCGCCAGCGGAGTCGATTTTGTTTCCGTCGGCCGCCTGACCCAGAGCGCCCCGGCGGCCGATATCGGGCTCGATTTCACCCCATTATAACAAGGCGCTATGACGGATTGCCTTGCGCCAGCGCATGGTCCATCATTCATCGGTTGGAGAGGGGAAGGATCATGCAACCACAATCAATCAAGCGTTTCGATATGGCCTATCTGGGCTCGCTGGGCGTCTCCGTTTTGGCGTTCTTTATCGGCTACGATGATTCTCTGGCGCAAATGCAGGCGCAAATGGCGGGCACGGGGATGAATCTCGGGGGAGGCGTCCTAGCCGGCGCCTTCATTTTCGGAGTGGCTATCAGCCTGCTGCTGTGGTGGCTGGTTTCGAGCAGGGCCAGCGCGATCGCAAAATGGATTATCGTGGTGTTCTTCTTGTTCGGGCTGCTCGGTCTTCCCGGTCTGTTCGAAGGAGGCTTCGGGCTGACGACAATCCTGCAATTGCTGGCGATGATTCTCAGCGCCGCTGCCGTCTATTTCATGTTCCAGCCTGACGCGAAGGCCTGGTTCGACGGCGACGCTCCAAGGCAAGACACCTTCGAGTGAGCCGATCGCACGCCGGTCTTGCGTGCCTGTGCGCGCTGGCCGGCGTCGCGATTCCCGGCCAGGCAATCGCCCAGGCCTACCAGTGCCGCATTCCCGAAGGGCCGCTTTCGCTGCCCCGGATCGAGCAGGACGGCCCGACCCGGGAAATGCCGGTGACAGGCTATACGCTGGCGCTCAGCTGGTCGCCCGAATATTGCCGGACACGCGCAGATAGCTCGTCCGACGCCATGCAATGTTCGGGCAGGAACGGAAGGTTCGGCATGGTGCTGCACGGGTTATGGCCCGAAGGCGGGAACGGGCGCTGGCCGCAATGGTGCCAGGCGTCGCGCGCACCCGATCTCGCCCTCATTCGCCGCGATCTTTGCATCAGCCCTTCCGCCCGGCTGATGGCGTGGCAATGGGCCAAGCATGGCAGCTGCGCCTTCAGGAGGCCCGAGACCTATTTCAATATCAGCCGGATCCTGTGGAACTCGCTACGCTTCCCCGATTTCGATCGCCTCTCGCGCCGCGAAGACCTCGATGCGGGGATAGTGCGCGAGGCATTTGCCACCGCCAATCGCCATTTCGAGCCCGAATTTGTCGGGGTGAAACTCAACCGGCGCGGTTGGCTCGAGGAATTGCGGATTTGCTACGGGACCAATTTCTTCCCGGCCAAATGCAGCGCTAGCCAATTCGGACCCAAGGATTCGGCTGAAGTGAAAATCTGGCGCGGACTCTAGCCTCGCCGGACGGCGAAGAAGTCCTTCAGCAGCGCCGCCGCCTGCTCCTCCCCCATCCCCGCATAGATCTCGGGCTTGTGGTGACACTGCGCCTGCTCGAACACGCGCGCGCCGTGCTCGACCGCGCCGCCCTTCGGATCGGGCGCAGCGTAATAGAGCCGCGCGATCCGCGCATGGGCGATGGCTCCGGCGCACATCGCGCAAGGCTCGAGCGTGACCCAAAGCTCGCAATCGCCGAGGCGCTCCTGGCCGAGCTTGCGGGCGGCCTCGCGCAGCGCGACGATCTCGGCATGGGCGGTCGGGTCGTTGCTGGCGCGAGGTGCGTTATGCCCTTCGCCAAGCACTTCGCCGTTGCGGATCACCACCGCGCCAACCGGCACCTCCCCGGCGACGGCGGCGGCCTGCGCCAGTTCGAGTGCGCGCAGCATCGGTGCGGGGATCGGCCATTTGCCCATCGGAACCGGCTAGCGCGGCATTCGGGCCGCTGCAATGGCGCCGGATTGCTTGACGTTCGGGCCCGCCGCCGCTATGCGCGCCGCTTTCCAGCACCTAGCTGCAATTTAGACACGAGAGATTCCCATGTCGCGCATCTGCGAACTGACTGGCAAGGGCCGCCAGGTTGGCCATAATGTGAGCCACGCCAACAACAAGACCAAGAAGGTCTTCCTGCCCAATTTGCAGAACGTGACGCTGATGAGCGAGAAGCTCGACCGCAGCTTCAAGTTCCGCGTTTCGACCCACGGCCTGCGCTCGGTCGAGCATAATGGCGGGCTCGACAACTGGCTGCTCAAGACTTCGGACGAGAAGCTCAGCGCCCGTGCGCTCAAGGTGAAGCGCGAGCTCAAGAAGGCCGACCAGGCAGCCTGATTTAGGTTTCGACCAGGCAAGCAGGGCGCGCAGGGAAACCTCCGCGCCCTTTTTTCATGCGCTAACGCCGCGGCGGATAGTCCCATTCCAGCCGGGTCAGCAGCGTGCGCTGGATCAAGTGCGCACTGTTGTTGTCCGAGATGAGCCACAGGGTGAGCGTCGCGCCATTCATGCCGGCGACGATCGCCAGTCCTTCGTAATTGTCCATCGGCACCGTAGCGAGCGTCGATACCTCCTCCAACTGCCAATCCCGGTCCGCTTCGATCGTCGCCGGATCGGCAATCACCAGTCGCGCGACAAATCCCGGCGGCAGGCCGAGCCTGATCCCCCGCAGCAGGACCAGCACTTTCCCGTCGGGCAGTTCGGCCATGTCGGTCGGCGCAAAGCCAGAGGGCGCGCGGAAATGGAA
>NZ_DBNHSF010000222.1:0-5871 GCF_057143545.1 Candidatus Andeanibacterium sp. | reverse complement strand
GTGCTCCAGCAGATCGAGCACTTCTTCACCCATTACAAGGACCTCGAAGCCGAGAAATGGGTCCGGATCGGCAATTGGGGCGATGCCAGCGATGCCCGCCGGATCGTGTTGGAAGCGATCGAACGGGCTGGGGCGGCGAAAGCCTGAACGCTACTCGCCGGCCACGGTCATCCCGTCGATCCTGATCGTCGGAACGTCGATCGCCCGGTAGATTTCGAGGTCGCTCGCGGGAGTCATGTGCCTGAACATGTCGAGCAGGTTCCCGGCGATGGTGAATTCGGCAACCGGCCGCGCGAGCTTGCCATTCTCGATCCGGAAGCCCGACGCGCCGTGGCTGTAATCGCCGGTGACCGGATTCGTGCCATGGCCGAATATCTGCGTGACGAACACGCCTTCCTTGATATCGGCCATCAACTCCTCGGGCGTAGCGGTCCCGGCCTCAAGATAGACGTTGCTCGCGCTCACTCCGGGGGCTCCGCTAACCCCCCGCACCGCATGCCCGGTAAGGCCGATGCCCAGCTGCCTCGCTGACGCGGCGTTGGTCAGCCAGCCCTTGACCCGGCAATTTTCGACCAGCACTCCGTCGCGCGTCGCCAGCCCTTCGCCGTCGAACGGACGCGAACGCAGCCCGCGCCTGCGATGCGGCTCCTCGACGATGCGGATGGTCGCAGGAAACAGGTCCTCTTCCAAACGGTCGAGCAGGAAGCTTGCGCGGCGGGCAATTTGCGGCCCGGTCATCGCGGCGACCAGTTCGCCGAGCAGCGAATTCCCAACTCTCGGATCGAACACCACCGGCATCGGCTTGCTCGGCATGCAAGTCGGGTTCACCCGGGCGACAGCGCGCTCCCCGGCGATCCGCCCGATCTTCTCCGGCGAAGGCAGGTCCTCGGCGTGATGCGCTACGCGATGCTCGTGATCGCGCTGCTTGTCGGCGCCCACTCCCGCGACGACGCTCGCACCGAGCGAATGGTTGGTCGCTCGATAGCTCCCGACAAAACCGTGGCTGGTGGCAAGCGCCACCGTCGAGCGGCCGAATCCGGCACCGCCGCCTTCGCTGTTGGTCACGCCCTTGACCGCACGGGCGGCATCCTCGCAGGCGAGGGCGCGCAGCTTCAGCTCTTCGGGAGGCGGCTCCCCTTCGGCCGCCAGGTCAAAGTCGGGAAACGGCCCTTTTGCCAGCAATTCCTCCGGAGCGAGTCCGGCAAACTGGTCGACCGGCGCAGCCCTGGCCATGTCGACCGCGCGGCCGGCCAACTCCATCAATGCCGCATCGCTTGCATCGGTGGCATGGATCGAGGCCGAACGCTGGCCGACAAACACCCTGAGCCCGAGATGCTCGCTTTCCGAACGGCCGACATCTTCAAGCTTGCCGAGACGGACCTGTATTTCCTCGGACGAGGAAGCCACTGCGATCGCATCGGCCGCATCTGCCCCGGCCTTGAGCGCGAATTCCAAGGCAATGGTGCAGCGGGCCTGCGCTTCAGTAGGATCGAACATGGGGACTTCCGGCAATGGTCATTTGCCGCGACCTAGCGGTTCCGGACGCGCAAAGCCAAGTCCGGATGGACCAAGGGCACAGAAGGGACGACCAGCGTCAGATGAAGCTGGCAATGCCCTTGAACAGGCCGGTCAACAACAGGGGGAGCGTGATCGCCGCGGCCCAGACGAGCGCACGGTCGCGCTTGAATCGGTGTGCGAGGGCCGGGTCCGCCGCTTCGCTGTCGCTCAAGTCTTCCCAGCGCTTTTCGAACATCCGGCAGCCTGGGATGATCGCGGCAACCAGTACGATCAGGGCCAAATAGGGCAGGATAGAACTCATCGCGCTCTTCAACGCCCCCATCGTGACCCAGATCTGCAAACCGGTATAGGCCAGCAGGGCATAGGCGATGTGATCGCTCATCTTGCGACGCCAATCGAGGCCTCGCCTCGTATTCACTTTCCCGGCAGCGCGATCCGAATCCCAGAGCGCCTTGTCCATGCGCTTCTCTCCTCTTCCAATCCCGACTGCGGAGTATTCCACCAGATCGCATCGCTTGCAAGGGCGCTAACCATTCCTTCAGCCGGCCGGAATATTCGCGGACTCGAAGGTCATGCATGAATCTTGCCAATTGGGGTTTCCAGCCCGCCAAGCCATGGTAAAAGCCCGCGCGATGACACATCTCGACGAACCCGAACTCGACCGGAAGGCAATCGGGGCCGCGATGGCGGAAGCCCCGCACAACGCCGCCCCCCCGATCCCGCAAGGCGGGCTCGAAGTGATCTCGATCGCCAAGAGTTACGACAAGCGCACAGTCTTGAGCGACATCTCGCTCACCGTAGGCAAAGGCGAAGTGCTCGGCCTGCTTGGCCCCAACGGCGCCGGCAAGACCACCTGCTTCTATTCGATTATGGGGCTGGTGAAGCCCGATACCGGGCGTATTCTGATGGATGGCGAGGACGTCACCTCGCTGCCGATGTATCGCCGCGCGATCCTTGGCCTGGGGTACCTGCCGCAGGAGACCTCCATCTTCCGCGGCATGACGGTTGAGCAGAATATCGCCTGTGTGCTCGAATTGGTCGAGCCGGACGAAGCGACGCGCGCTGCCGAACTCGAGCGCCTGCTCGAGGAATTCGGCCTCACCGAATTGCGCAACAGCCCGGCGATGGCGCTGTCGGGCGGCGAGCGGCGGCGCTGCGAAATTGCCCGTGCGCTGGCAGCCAATCCCTCGATCATGCTGCTCGACGAGCCGTTTGCAGGGATCGACCCGCTGTCGATCCAGGATATTCGCAACCTTGTGATCGATCTCAAGAACCGCGGGATCGGCGTTCTGATCACCGACCACAATGTCCGCGAGACGCTCGATATCGTCGATCGCGCCTGCATCATCTACGGCGGGCAAGTGCTGTTCGCCGGCACGCCGCAAGACCTGGTCGCGGATGCCAATGTCAGGCGGCTTTATCTCGGCGAAGGCTTCACGCTGTGACACACGACATTTCTCGAAGGGCCAATCGGAGCGAAGCCCGGACCAAGGCGTAATCATGGCGCTGGGCCCACGCCTCGACCTGCGACAGACGCAGTCGCTGGTGATGACGCCGCAGCTCCAGCAGGCGATCAAGCTGCTGGCGCTGTCGAACCTCGAACTCGAAGCCTTTATCGGCGAGGCGCTTGAGTCCAATCCGCTGCTCGAATTGGGCGAGCCGACGGACGAAGTCCCGGACATCCGCGAACTGGCCGAACGCGACCTGCCGCCGGGCGAGGCAGCCAGCGACGAGCCGATGCAAACGGGAAGCGGCGACGAAGGCGCGGCGCTCGATATCGATCCGGACGCGCTTGATCGCGACCGCGACACCGGCGACGGTGCGGCGCTGGAATTCGCGTCGTCCGCTGCTGCGGTTTCCGACGAAGGCTTCGATATCGACGAACATGGCGAACGGGTGGAAACCCTCGCCCAGCATCTCGAAGCGCAGATCGGGGCAGTCGCGCCCGACCCGCAATCGCGGCTGATCGCGCTGCATATTATCGGCCTGCTCGACGAGGCAGGCTATTTGCCGGTATCGCTGCGCGAAGTGGCGGGCGACCTGGGCGTAAGCGTCGACGATGCCGAATACGCGCTCGGCCTGGTGCAGCAGCTCGATCCGACCGGGGTGGGCGCGCGCGATCTTTCCGAATGCCTCGCGCTGCAGGCGAAGGAAGCCGACCGCTACGATCCCTGCATGGCGCGGCTGATCGACAACCTCGATCTCCTCGCCAGGGGCGGCTTCGCGCAACTCAAGCGCATGTGCGATGTCGACGACGAGGATTTCGCCGACATGCTCGCCGAGCTGAGGGCCTACGATCCCAAGCCCGGCCTCAAATTCGGCGGCGGGGAAAACGCGCCGGTGGTGCCCGACGTCCTGGTTCGCGCGGTGGGCAGGGACGGCTGGAACATCGCGCTCAACCAGGCGACCCTGCCGCGGCTGGTGGTCAACCGCTCCTATTATCTCGAGCTGCGCAATGGCTGCCAGGACCGGGAAGCGAAAGGCTGGCTGTCCGAACGGCTGGCCGACGCCAACTGGCTCTTGAAGGCGCTCGACCAGCGCCAGAAGACGATCCTCAAGGTCACTGCCGAGATCGTGAAGCTGCAGGACGGTTTTTTCAGGAGAGGCGTGTCCGAACTGCGCCCGCTCACCCTGAAGACGATCGCCGATGCGATCGAGATGCATGAATCGACCGTCAGCCGGGTCACTTCGAACAAATACCTCCATTGCGAGCGTGGCACGTTCGAACTGAAATATTTCTTCACCTCGGGCGTGGGCCAGAGCGCCGACGGCGAAGGCGGTGCGTCCTCCGAAGCGGTAAAGGCGCGGATCAAGGCGCTGGTCGATGCCGAGGACCCGAAAAGGATCCTCTCCGACGATACCTTGGTCGACATGCTCAAGGAGGAAGGTTTCGATCTCGCCCGGCGGACGGTTGCCAAATATCGCGAGGCGATCGGGATCGGCTCATCGGTCCAGCGGCGGCGGCAGAAGAAGCTCGAAGGCGTGGGGTAAGCGCCGCCTTTCCAGATCGCACTGGTCCGGTCCGCAAACGGCGGACCGCAAGGGCACAGGCTCAAGTAGCCGGCAGGCGATAGCCGACCGGAGGCGGCCGCCCGCAGCGCATCGAGCTTGCACGAAATGCGCGAGGAAAGCCAAGCGGGCGGATGCCCGCGCCGGCGCTTGAGGCATAATCAAAGAGTGTTGCGCCAGGGACTCACCCAACAAGGCCAGGCGAGAGTTTACGGCATATTAACCTTTTTCGTTGAGACCTTGTGTGGTTAATAAAGTCAAACTCCCAATCCGGGCGAAAACCGGAGCGGGAACCGGGGCAAACAGGGGGGTCTCCCATGCGTGTGCTTTTGATCGAGGATGAGCCGACAACCGCGAAAGCGATCGAACTCATGCTCACCACCGAGGGCTTCAACGTCTATTCGACCGATCTCGGCGAAGAGGGCCTGGATCTCGGCAAGCTGTATGATTACGACATCATCCTCTTGGACCTGAACCTGCCTGACATGCATGGCTACGACGTGCTCAAGAAGCTCCGCGTCGCCAAGGTGCAGACCCCGGTGCTGATCCTTTCCGGCATTTCCGAAATGGATTCGAAGATCCGCTCGTTCGGGTTCGGTGCCGACGATTACGTCACCAAGCCGTTCCACCGCGAAGAGCTGGTCGCCCGCATCCACGCCGTGGTCCGCCGTTCGAAGGGCCACAGCCAGTCGATCATCCGCACCGGCAAGCTGGCGGTCAACCTCGACGCCAAGACGGTCGAAGTCGATGGCGCCCGGGTCCACCTGACCGGCAAGGAATATGCGATGCTCGAGCTCCTCTCGCTGCGTAAGGGCACCACGCTGACCAAGGAAATGTTCCTCAACCACCTCTATGGCGGGATGGACGAGCCCGAACTCAAGATCATCGACGTGTTCATCTGCAAGCTCAGGAAGAAGCTCTCCCATGCCTGCGGCGGCGAAAACTACATCGAGACCGTATGGGGCCGCGGCTATGTGCTGCGCGATCCCGACGAGGCCGCCGAAGCCGCCTGATTTCAGTCCTTTCCAAGCGTGACGATGCCGCCCCGCGAGCCTTGGCTTGCGGGGCGGTTTTCTTTGTCGGTGGCAAAAAATCCGCTAACGAACAGGCAACAAAGCAAAGACACTTGGAGAGAGTGGCCAAAATGAGCAGAGCAAGAGCATCGGGCACCCGCCCGTCGAGATTGGCAGGCATCGCGACCAGGTCCGCGATCGTCCTGGCCGGCCTGGTTTTCGCGACGGGTGCAAGGGCGGAATGCAACCGCGAAATGCTCCAGCAGCTGGCCGACACCTATGTCGCGGCCCAGGCCGCGGGCGATCCTGCCATGCTGCCGCTCGCTGAAAG
>NZ_DBNHSF010000221.1:0-4452 GCF_057143545.1 Candidatus Andeanibacterium sp. | reverse complement strand
ATCTCGATTACCACGAGGACAGTTCGGCCGATGCCGATGCCAATTTCGTGCTCATCGAAGGAGGGCAGATCGCCGAAGTCCAGGCCACCGCCGAAGGCGCGACCTATGACGAGGAAGGCCTGCTGCGACTGCTGCGCCTCGCCAATATCGGCTGCGCGCGGATCTTTGCCGCCCAGGAATCCGCCGTCAAATGACCCGCAGGCTCTGCTCGGGCAAGCTTGTGATTGCCACGCATAATGCGGGCAAATTGAAAGAGATTGCGGCGCTGCTCGAACCCCATGGCGTCGATTGCATTTCCGCCGGGTCGCTCGGCCTTCCCGAACCCGCCGAAACCGGCAGGACATTCGTGGAAAACGCCCTGATCAAGGCCCGTGCGGCGGCTGAAGCGAGCGGCATCGTCTCGCTGGCGGACGATAGCGGACTGTCCGTGGCCGCGCTCGATGGCCGACCGGGCGTCTACACCGCCGATTGGGCGCAGCGGCAATGGTTCGAAGGACCGCCGGGGCGCGACTGGTACATGGCGATGGGCAAGATCGAGGGCATGCTGGCCGAAATGGGCCCTGAAACGCCGCGGGATGCCTGGTTTTCCTGCGTCCTCGCCCTGGCCTGGCCCGATGGCGAGCAGGCCGTCTACGAAGGCCGGGTCGATGGCTCGCTCACCTGGCCCCCGCGCGGCAATCAGGGGTTCGGCTACGACCCGGTGTTCCTGCCGGCCGGCTATTCGGAGACATTCGGAGAACTCGATCCGGCGGAAAAGCATCGCATTTCCCACCGTGCCGCCGCGTTTGCCAGGCTGGTCGCCGACCAGTTCGCGTAAGCGCTAAAGCCCGACCGGCCGACCCCGCACATTTCCGGCCGGCAAATAGCGGCAGACCAGTGCGTCCCGCCCATTTGCGGACGCGAGTGCGCACCCCATTTCGCGGGTCTCCGGCCAGATGATCTGGGTATAATGGGCAACGTCCTGCCATTCTCCGGTCTTCGAAATGTCGGGGAAGATTCCGGGCCGGAAATCGCGCTTTTCGTCGAGGAACCGGTCCATCATGTGCTCGATCGAATAGAAGTCCGCCGTCCCCATCCACAGGTTTTCGCCCTGCTCGGGGCGGCTCGACTTCGGGGAATGGCGCATATTGCCGTCGCGCGCGATAGTCCTCGCCCACTCGGCAGCGCCCTGGGCCAGCCCGGCGTTCCAGACGAGGCGCGGAAGGCCCTCGCCGACCCGCTCGTCATTGTGCTTGGCCAGCAGGCGCGCGGCGAGATCGAGCCGGTCGGGCGCCGGGTCCGAGGCGCTGCGGACCGAAGTGCTGGTCTGCCCCTGTGCGGCCGGCAGGCAAGCAAGCAGGGCGAGGCCCAAACCCAGGGGAATCATCGCTTTGATCATGGCGGCAACTTGACACCAGGCGCTGAATAAAGGCTGAAACAGATCACAATGGCCCGCGCGCTCTACATACACTGGCCCTTCTGCCTCGCAAAATGCCCCTATTGCGATTTCAATTCGCATGTCCGCGAGCAGGTCGATGTCGCGCAGTGGCAAGGCACCCTGCTGGCGGATTTGCGGCACGAGGCGGAGCGGGCCGGTGGAGAACCGCTCGAAAGCGTGTTCTTCGGCGGCGGGACCCCGTCCCTGATGCCGCCGCAGCTGGTCGGCGCGCTGCTCGGCGAGGCTGAGCAGCTGTTCGGCTTTGAACCCGCGATCGAGATCACGCTCGAAGCCAATCCGAGTTCAGTCGAAGCAGGCAAATTCAAGGATTTGGCCGCTTGCGGAGTCAATCGCGCTTCGCTCGGACTGCAGTCGCTCGACGATCGGGGGCTGAAATTCCTCGGGCGGCTGCACAGCGCTGCAGAGGGGCTGAGCGCACTCGAAACGGCACAGAAGGTGTTTCAACGGGTCAATTTCGACCTGATTTACGCCCTGCCCGGCCAGGATCTGCGGCTGTGGCGCAAGGAACTGATGCGGGCACTCGATCTGGGTGCGTCGCATCTTTCACTCTACCAGTTGACGATCGAGTCGGGGACCCGTTTCGAAAGCATGGTCCGCCGGGGAGAATTCACCCCGCTCGACGATGAACAAGCTACGGATATGTTTAATCTTACGCGAGAAGTAACTGGAAAGGCGGGTCTTCCTGCCTATGAGGTCAGCAACCACGCCCGCCCCGGAGAGGAAAGCCGGCACAATCTCGCCTATTGGCGTTACCAGGACTACATCGGCGTCGGACCGGGAGCGCATGGCCGTCGCAATGGCATTGCAACGGTCCGGCATCGCAAGCCCGAAAACTGGCTCGAAGCGGTCGCCGGCAATGGCCACGGAATTTCCGAGGAACGCGTCCTCGGCCGAAGCGAGCAAGCGAGCGAGGCGATGCTCATGGGGCTGCGCCTCGCGGAAGGAATCGACCTTGCCCAGATCGGATCGCGGTTCGCAATTTCGCCGACCGAGCTCGTCGACTGGCCCCGGTTCGAATTCCATCTCGGCCATGGCCTGTGCTGGCGCGACGGCGATCGGATCGGGGTGACCGAAACCGGCATGCCGTTGCTCGATGCGCTGCTCGGCGAAATAGTCGCCAGTGACCTGGTTTTGGCATGACCAGGGCGGAGCTCCTGGGCGAATGGCGCGATTACCTCGCCCACTCGCGCCGCCGTTCGCCGCACACGGTCCGCGCCTATGTCGCCTGCGCCGCCCGGTTGCTCGACAATCTCGGCGAGAGCGACTGGCCTGCCCTCGCCCGGATCGAAAGCCCGACCTTGCGCACCCAACTGGCCGCTCGCCGGGCCGAGGGGATCGGCAATGCCAGCGCCGCCCGCGAGCTGTCCGCGCTCAAGAGCTTCATTGCCTTTGCGCGGCACAAGGCGGGGCGCGAAGATGCCGCCGCGCCGCGCATGCGCGGTCCCAGGATCAAGAAAGGCCTGCCCCGCCCGGTCACGCCCGATGAAGCGCTCAATGTTGCCGAGCTGGTGCGAGACAATGCAACCGCCGCCTGGATTGGCGCCCGCGACAGCGCGGTCCTGCTGCTGCTGTACGGAGCGGGACTGCGGATCGCCGAAGCGCTTTCGCTAAAAGGTTCGGATGTGCCGTTCGGCGATACGCTCACCGTGACCGGCAAGGGCGGCAAGCAACGGGTCGTCCCGATCATCCCGCTGACCCGGCGGGCCGTGGCCGACTATGCCCGCCAATGTCCGTGGCCGATCGAGAAGAGCGGCCCCCTGTTCATCGGCGCCAAGGGCGGGCCCCTGTCGCAAGGCATGGTCCAGAAGGCGATGGCCAGGGCCAGGATCGCGCTCGGCTTGCCGCCCACCGCGACGCCCCATGCGCTGCGCCACAGCTTTGCGACCCATCTCCTCGGCGCGGGCGCGGACCTCAGGAGCCTGCAGGAATTGCTCGGTCATGCGAGCCTGGGATCGACCCAGATCTACACCAAGGTTGACCAGGCAACTTTGCTCGATACCTATCGCAAGGCTCATCCCAGGGAGAGGGACTAGAATGAATATCAGGCGATCGGCCGGCGCTGCCGTAATCAGTGCAATGCTGGCGGGAAGCATGGTCGGCCAGGCAATCGCCCAGTCCGCCGCACCGTTCGAACCGGTCACCGACGCCATGCTCCATGATCCCGACCCGGCCGACTGGCTCAACTGGAGGAGGACGCTCGACAGCCAGGGCTATAGCCCGCTCGACGAGATCGATCGCGGCAATGTCGGCCAGCTGCGGATGGTCTGGGCCAAGCCGCTCGGCGATGGTCACCAGGAAGGCACGCCGCTCGTCCATGACGGGATCATGTACTTCCCCTCGCCACGCGACACGATCGAGGCGATCGATGCCAAATCCGGGAAGCGCATTTGGCAATATCGCCGCCAATTGCCGGACGACCTCGGCGACTACCTCCCGGTGTGGGACACGACCCGCAACGTTGCGATTTACGGCAATCTCATCATCGGTAACGGGGCGGACGATTACCTCTACGCGCTCGATGCAGCGAGTGGCGAACTGGTGTGGGAAACGAAAATCCTCGATTACACGCGCGGCGCAAAGCAGAGCTCCGGACCGATCATCGCCAAGGGCCTCGCGATCACCGGCCGCTCCTGCGAGACCGAGGGCGGACCGGATGCCTGCGTGATCACCGCGCATGATGCAAAGACCGGCAGGGAAGTCTGGCGCACCAGCACCATCGCGCGGGGCGACGATCCCAATTCGGCCAGCTGGGGCGATGTCCCCGACGAGCGGCGGCTACATGTCGGCGCCTGGATGCTGGCGAGCTACGATCCCGAGCTAGAACTGGTCTATATGGGCACTTCGGTTTCGGCTCCTGCCCCCAAATTACTGCTCGGGGGGAACGACCTGCAGCATCTCTATCATAATTCGACGCTCGCGCTCGATGTCAACACCGGCAAGATCGTCTGGCATTATCAGCACATCGTCGATCACTGGGATCTCGACCATCCCTTCCCGCGCATCCTGGCGGACCT
>NZ_DBNHSF010000220.1:0-3636 GCF_057143545.1 Candidatus Andeanibacterium sp. | reverse complement strand
CTGGCTCCAGTCGCTACCGGTGCTGCTGATCGAAGTGACGACGCATTCGACGCCGGCCGGCCGGTCCTCGTCGTAAAGCAGCCCGGCGGCGTTCTGGTGGACGTCGCCGGTCAGCATCACCGCATTCCCGGCTTCGCGCAGCCGCCTCATCAGGCGCTTGCGCGGTTCTTCATAGCCGGCCCAGCTGTCCATGTAGCGGCGATCCCCGCCGCCGGTATCGCCGAAGTCGATCGCCATGGCGAGGATTTGCTGGGCGAGGCAATTCCAGGTCGCGTCGCTGGTCGCCAGCTGGCGATCGAGCCAGGCTTCCTGTTCTGCGCCGAGAACCTGCACGTCGCTGCCAAACACGTCCGGACAGGCAGGTTTGAGGCCATCTCCGCAGGGCTGGTTGGTGCGGAAGCTGCGGGTGTCGAGCACGTTGATCGTCGCAAGGTTGCCGAAATCGAAGCGGCGGTTGGCCTGGATCGAAGGTCCTGCGGGCAGCTGCGCCCGGCGCACCGGCATGTGTTCGTACCAGGCCTGCATCGCCGCCTGGCGGCGCAGCAGGAACACTTCCGGCGGGATGCTCTCGTCTTCGGAGATATTGCCGGTGAAGTTGTTCTGCACTTCGTGATCGTCGAAACTCGACAGGAAAGCGTGCCGCATGCGCGCCGACTGCAAATCAAGGTCGAGCAGATATTGCGCGTAATGCGCGCGGTAATCGTCGAGCGAATAGACCTCGCGCAGATTGTGATTGCGGACTTTCGGCGTAGGCAGGCCGTTCGAGTCGAAGACGACGTCGGCCCCGCGCTCGTAGATGAAATCGCCATAGTGGAACACGAAAGCGAGTTCCTCTTCCTGCGCGAGATGGCGAAAGGCGGTGTAAAGCCCGCTTTCGTAATGCTGGCAGCCGCACACGCCGAAGCGCAGGCGTGCCGGGGACGCGCCTGCTGGGGGAAGCGTCCGCGCTTTGCCGGTCAACGATTCATCGGCGTCGAGCTTGAAGCGATACCAGTAGCCCCGATCGGGCTGGAGGCCGGTCACCTCGACATGGACGCTGTGGCCGAGTTCTGGCCGCGCGATCGCCTCGCCGCGCGAGGCAATTGTGCGAAATGCGGCATCTTCCCCGACCTCCCACGACACCGGCAGGGCCGACAGCGGCATCCCGCCATGCGGTGCGAACGGTTCGGGCGCGAGCCTGGTCCAGATCACGAATCCGTCGGGCGCGGGGTCGCCCGAAGCGACGCCGAGCGAGAACGGATAACGCGAAAACCACCGCGCGCCGCGCGCGATCGACGGGAACAGCAGGAGCGGGGCGGCAAGCGCGGTCTGGCGGCGCGTGATCATCGCGTCACTCTACCGCCACTTTGCGACAACTCAATTGCGATCGAGTCCGGATCGACCGACTAATGCCCCAGCCGCAATTTCGCGAACAGCGTGTAGCCCAGCGGGCTTTTGCCATAATAGGGATCGAGCGCGTCGGGCTTGGCATAGGCCGATCCGCTGGCGCCCAGCGTGAGCGCGAGCGGCCCGGTCAGCGGAATGTGCCGCGCATAGCCAAGCTGGAACTTGCTGACGCGGAAGGTTTCGTCGTGCAGCGGATCGTCGTGGTCCGGGAACAGCTCGTCATTGGCGACATTCTCGAACCGGCCGAACAGCGAATTGTACTCGTCAAGATCCCAGTTCGCTTCTGCCAGCCAGGCGGTGAGCGTGTCGCCCGGTACCCGATTCTTTGAACTGAACGCGGCCATCGCCGACAGCGCGCCGGACGCATAATGCACCGAGGCGGTAAAGCGGTGTTCGTCTTCGCCCGGATGGAGCGCTTCGGGCTCCTGCATTTGGCCATAGCTGGCCTGGATCGCCCAATTCGGGCTTGGGGTCAGCGTGGCCCGGACCGACCAGCTGTCGAGCCTGGGTGTCTCGATGTCCCAGCGGTTCTCGTCGGGCTCCGCGCCGCGAAAGGCGGAGGCTTCGAGCTGCCAGAGCCGGGCGGCGATTCCGGTAGTGACCACGCCATAGGTGATATGGGTCGAATCGAACCAGTGATGGGTGATCGGTGGTTCCGGATTATTGTACGCCGACCCGCGATGCATGAAGGCGCTTGGGCCGAGCGCGGGCTCGCCGACCGGGCCGCCATAGAGGAACAGGCTGGCGTCCTCGCCAATGTCGAAATCGACCCGCGCGGCCAGTTCCATGAACAGATCGTGCGGATGCTGACGATCGACGAGCGATTCGCCGTCCGCCGTTTCGCCTGTCGCGAACAGGTTCGGATAGCCGCGCGCGCTCATCGTCGGTTCGAGGCTCATCATCGACTTGAGCTGGATGCGGCCCCAATCTGTATGGCGTTCGCCGGCAAGCATCAGCATCGAGGTCGAGTAGAGCAGCTCGTCCCCGCGCGGCCCGCCGTGATCGGTATATTGCGCGCTGGCAAAGCCGTGCAGCATGACCATCCAGTCGCCGGTCGAAAGGTGCAGGCCGTGCATCCCGCCTTCCTTGCCCGGGATCCGCGCAGTGCCCGAACCTTCGGCATAGGGTGCGGGCTCGTCCTGGGTGTGAGCGTCATGGGCGGCTTCGGACGTGCTGGCGGAGACATGGTCCTGGTGCTCGCCGGCGGCGCTCTGTTCGCCCTCGTGGTCCATCGGGCCGTGGTCCATGTTGCCATGATCCATTTGACCGTGGTCCATGTTGCCGTGGTCCATGTTGCCATGATCCATTTGACCGTGGTCCATGTTGTCGTGGTCCATGCTGCCGTGGTCCATGTTGCCGTGATCCATCGCGCCACCACGCTGTGATTGCGAGGTGACCTGCGGCTCTGTTGCCGCTGCGTCATGGTCTTCATGCTGGGCCAGGGCGGGGGAACCTGTAGCGAGCGCCGTTCCGGCCAGCAGGATAATGAAATTGCGTGTCATGGCGAGGGGTCCTTGTCACATCAGATATGGGGGAAAAGCATCCAGATCGCCATGGCGACCATCATCACGTTCTCGAGCAGCGAGATGGGGCCGAGCGGCACCTTGCCCGAGCCGCCGATACAGGCGCATTCGAGTTCGCGTTTCTGGACATAGACGGCGTAGAACACCGAAATGCCACCGACGGTCCCGATGAACGCCGCGAGCGGGATCGACAGCCAGTCGAGCGCGTGCCCGGCCATCAGCAGCCCGGCGAGGCCCTCGGCGAACGGATAGAGATAGGCATAGGGCACCCAGCGGCGCGCCAGCAGGTCATAACCAAGGAACATGGTCGCGAACTTGTCGACGTCCTGCAGCTTGAGCATGGCCAGCAGAGCCATCGAAAAGGCGATGAACCATTCGACCGCGCGGATCGTGAATGGACTGCCGAACGCCGCATGGCTCACTGCCAGCGCGAGACCGGCGGCGATCGCGAACACCGCGATGACAGGACGATAGGTCTTTGCATTGGGATCGCGGATTGCGAGACCGAGATGACGCCTCAGGTCTTCGTATCCGCCGATCCGCTCGCTGCCGATGAAGGTCTGCGGGGTGCTCGTGACGCCATGCTCGCGTTTGAACGCATCGGTCTCGGCCTGCGACTTGAGCTGGTGGTCCTCGATCGTGAAGCCCTGCCGTTCGAGCAGGTATTTCGACTTGAGGCCCCAGGGGCAGACGTGCTTGTCGCTCACAGTCCGATAGAGCGACGCTG
>NZ_DBNHSF010000219.1:0-5597 GCF_057143545.1 Candidatus Andeanibacterium sp. | reverse complement strand
ATGGTATCGCCATCGGCGTTGCGTTCGCTGACCAGACGGTAACGAAGCGGTGTGTCGGTTGGCGGCGCGAAGGGAATCTCGATAAAGGAAGGCTCTGCGCCTTCGGACGCATGAGCCGGGTGTGGTTGCGCGGTTCCGAACAGGACGATGGCCACCAGAAACAGGCTGGCGGCTACATGCCAGCGGCCATGGCCGCGAATGCGCAGTCTGGAGCCAAAGGATTTGAAGATATTCATGCCCTCTCCTTTCGTAGCAGTTTAGCCAGCCTTCCCCTTTCCCGCCAAGCCCCCTACATGCCCCCGGATCATGGCGCGCCCCAAACCCAGCACGTTCGACAAGGTCAAGACCGTTGCGGAGAACCGCCGCGCGCGGTTCGACTATCATATCGACGAAAAGCTCGAGGCCGGGATCGCGCTTTCCGGCACCGAGGTGAAGAGCTTGCGCTTCGGCGAGGGTTCGATCGCCGAGAGCTATGCCGAAATCCGCGACGGCGAATGCTGGCTGGTCAATGCCAATATCCCCGAATTCAGCCATGGCAACCGCTTCAACCACGAGCCCAAGCGGCCGCGCAAGCTGCTGCTGCACGCTAGCGAGATCAACAAGCTGACCGGCGCGGTCGAGCGCAAGGGGATGACGCTCGTCCCGCTGTCGATCTATTTCAATTCGAAGGGCCGGGCGAAAGTCGAGCTGGCACTGGCCAAGGGCAAGCAGGCGCATGACAAGCGCGCCGCGATCAAGGACCGCGACTGGAAGCGCGACCAGGCAAGGATCATGCGCGAGAGCGGTTGAATCTGCCAAAACCGTTGCTGCAGTGCCGCATCCGGTCGGCAAATATGGGAAAACCGTCGATTGAACCTTGCCCTCATGCGCCGGGTTAGCAAAAGGCGTTCACCTGCTGTTCGTGCTCAATGATCTATGCGGGACTCATTGCCGCACGCGGCGGCAGTCACAATATAGGTTTCATGAACACTTCGACCGCCAAGAAACGCCTGTCCGACTGGATACGAAGCCAGGTCCCGAGCCATGCAGAGCTTGAGCGAAATCGGCTGATCAGGCCGTTCATGAGCCGCTCCGAGCTGTTCCGGCTGACCCGGCGCTCGGTCCCGCGCGGGGTGGCGATCGGGTTGCTGGTCGGAATCTTCGCCCTGATCCCGGGCATCCAGATCCTCGGCGCGGCGCTGCTCTGCGTCCCGTGCCGCGGCAATATCCCGCTGGCCGCGGGCATGACCTTCCTCTCGAACCCGGCGACCACGCCGTTTATCCTCGCGGCCTCGCTGTTTGTCGGCAACGGTATGGGTTTCCATGCCGACATGGCCACATTCTATGCGCTTTATGAATCGGGCGCGAGCATCGGCGACTGGTTCGCCTGGACCCTGTCCGATGCCGCGCCTGCGCTGGTGTTCGGCCTGTTCGTGATCTCGGTGCTCGCGGCAGCAATCGGTTACCTGCTGGCCTCGTTCATCTGGCGCAACCGGGTGGCGCGCAAGCGGCGCAACCGCCTCGCCACCGGCCAGGAACTCGAACCCGCCGAATGAGCGAGGCGGCCGACATGGCCCGGGTGGGGAGCGGGCGGCGTGTCGGCGAACTGCTCGCGGTAGCGGCGGCGTTTGCCGCCAGCGTCGCGCTGGTCTGGTTCGCCACGCGCGAACAGGCGCTGACCCTGACTTTCGCGGGCGGCCTGGTGGCGCTGGGCGCCGTCTCGATCACGCTGCTGCGCAACCGCCCGGCGGCCGGGGTCCAGACGCTTTCGATCCCCGACTGGACGGTTACGGTCGCGGCGATCGAACAGGCGGGCCTCGCGATCGCGATCACCGACCGCGCCAACCGGCTGGTCTGCGCCAATTCCTTCTTCGTCGAGAGCTTCGGCGGGGTCCACGCGCCCCCCGGCCTGCCTTTGAGCGACGGCGAAGTCGAGGTGCTTACCCGCGCGGGCCGGGCGGCCTGGCGCGACGGCTCCGGCGGGGTCGACCTGCTCGAACGCGACGGCGAGCGCTGGCGGATCGCGGTCGAACGCGCGGGCCGGGCGGATGAATACCTGATCTGGCGCTTTTCCAGGCTGGTCGAGAGCGATCCCTTGGCAACGATCGCCGAGCGGATTTCGGGCAGTTTCGGCAGGATTCTCGCCCAGGCAGGGATCGATGCCGTGCTGGTCGGGCCCGAAGGCGTGATCCGCGCGGCGAGCCCGGGCTTCTCCGCGCGGGCCGCGGGCGACGAAGGCGCAACGCTGGTCGGGCAGGAGTTCGCCACCCAGTTGCGCAGCGACGAGCGCGAGCGGATCTACTACACCCGCGAAGGGCGCAAGGGCAGCCCGGTGATGCTGGTCCAGGTCCCGCTGGTCGAGCCGGACGACCGCGACCTTTCGCCCGAACATGCCTCCTCGCTGATGCTGCTGCTCGATTCCGGAGTCGGGATCGGGGCCAATTGGGGCGCCGAACCGCCCGGCAGTCCGGCGCAATTGCAGGCCCTTCTCGAGCAGCTCCCGGTCGGCCTCGCGATGGCCGATCGCGACGGGCACCTGTTGTTTTCGAACCCCGCTTTCCTGCGCGCCTGCGGGCTCGAGGGCAAATCGCTCCCGCCGTTCCCGTCGGACCTGGTGGTCAAGGAAGACAAGGCCGCGCTGTCGGACGCGGTGCGGCGCCACGGCCACGGCCCGCTCAACACGACGGATATTGCCGTGCGGCTGCGCGCCAATCCCGACGAGCCGGTCTCGCTCGGGCTCGCGGGCGTGCGCGGCATGGGCGAACCGGCGGTGCTGCTGAGCCTGGCCGATACGACCGAGGAAGCGCGGCTCAAGCGGCAGGTCGCCCAGCAGACCAAGATGCAGGCGGTCGGCCAGCTCGCGGGCGGCGTGGCGCACGATTTCAACAATGTGCTGACCGCGATCATCGGCTATTGCGACCTGATGCTGCTGCGCCATACGCCCGGCGACAGCGACTATGACGACATCCAGCAGATCAGGGCCAATTCGAACCGCGCGGCCTCGCTGACGCGGCAATTGCTCGCCTTCTCGCGCCAGCAGACGCTGCGGCCCGAAATCCTGCAGGTTCCCGATGTGGTCTCCGAGGTGAGCCAGCTGCTCAAGCGGCTGATGGGCGATAGGATCGAATTCAAGGTCCATCACGACCGCAATCTGGGGCCGGTCAGGGCCGATCCGCAGCAACTCGAGCAGGTCATCGTCAACCTTGCGGTCAATGCGCGCGACGCGATGCTGGCGCGCGGCGAAACCGGACGCCTGTCGATGGCCACCAGGCGGATCACCTCGGCCGATATCAGGCGGCTGAAGAGCGACATCATCCCGATCGGCGATTACACCGCGCTGATCGTCGAGGACACCGGCGGGGGCATCCCGGCGGAACATCTCGGCAAGATCTTCGAACCATTCTTCACCACCAAGGAAATGGGCAAGGGCACCGGGCTCGGGCTGTCGACGGTCTATGGCATCGTCAAGCAGTCGGGCGGGTTCATCTTCGCCGACAATGTCGAAGGGAAAAACGGCGCCGCCATCGGCGCGCGTTTCACCATCTACCTGCCCGTGCACCACGCCGCAGCTGCCGCGCCGGTCGAACCGGCGGCGCGGGACACGAGCAGCTGGCCGGGCGGCGGCAAGCTGCTGCTGGTCGAAGACGAGGATATGGTCCGCGCGGTGGCCGAACGGGCATTGGCCCGCGCGGGCTACGACGTGACCACCGCCAGCGACGGCGAGGAGGGACTTGAACGGATCGCGGATTCAGGGCCGTTCGACCTGGTGGTGAGCGATGTCGTGATGCCGGGCATGGACGGCCCCGCCATGGCGCGCGAATTGCGCAAGTCCCATCCCGCGCTGCCGGTGCTGTTCATGTCGGGCTATGCCGAAGAGCAGCTGCGCAACGAGATCGACATCGACGCGATGCACTTCATTCCCAAGCCGTTCTCGGTCCAGCAGATCAGCGACAAGGTTGCCGAAGTGCTTGGCGCCTCCAAGAAGTGATCCGTCGCCCCAGCGAAGGCAGGGGCGACGAAGTAGGAATATGAGTTGTCATTTCCGTTCATCGCGCGCTCACACCGATTGGACGAGTTATGAATTTCTAACACCTGGAGAGGGTTATGAAATCACTTCGTATTTCCGCTATGCTTGCAACTGCCGCATTGCTGGCAATCCAGCCCGGCGCCCTTGCCCAGAGCAGCGATCCCACCGCGCCCAGCGCGCAAGGCGACGTGTCGGTCACGATCTACAACAACAACCAGGCGCTGGTGCAGGATATCCGCCAGCTCGACATCGCCGCGGGCCGCAGCAGGATCGAATTTCCCGACGTTTCTGCCCAGATCAGGCCCGAGACGCTGAGCTTCAGCGCCGCCGGGGCCGGGATCGTCGAACAGAATTTCGATTTCGACCTCCTAACCCCGTCGAAGCTGATGGAAAAGGCGATCGGCCAGACGGTTACGCTGGTGCGAACCAATCCGGCGACCGGGGCCGAGACGCGGGAGCGGGCGGAAGTCCTTTCGACCGTCGGCGGGGTGGTGGTGAAGATCGGCGAGCGGATCGAAGTGCTGCGCGACGACGGCCTCCCGGTGCGGGTGATCTTCGACGGGGTGCCGCAGAACCTCCGCGCCCGCCCGACGCTTTCCGTCACAGTCGAGAGCAATCGCGCGGGCACGCGCCCGGCCTCGATCCGCTATCTCACGCCGGGGCTGGGCTGGTCGGCGGACTATGTGTCGCTCTACGACGAAGCCAGGGGCACGATCGACATGCAGGGCTGGGTCACGCTGACCAACAACACCGGCACGACCTTCAACAATGCCGACACGCTGCTGGTTGCCGGCAATCCGGGCGGGCAGTCCCAACGCGGCTATGCTTCGCCGGGCCGGGCGCTTCCCCCCGGCGCGTCCTCCGGCAGTTTCGATCCGGGTACCGAAACCGCGGATCGCGAGCGGCTGGGCGATTTCTATCTTTACCCGATCGCCGAACGCACCACGATTGCCAACGCCCAGACCAAGCAGGTCAGCTTCCTCGATGTGCAGGCGGTCCCGGCGCGGAAAGTCTATCGCCGCGACATCTACTGGCTCCAGAACGAGGAACAGCCGGTCAATGTCTCGAGCGAAATCGCCTTCTCCTCGTCGCGCGAGGGCGGGCTGGGCGACGCGCTTCCCGCCGGCACAGTGCGGTTCTACCAGCGCGATGCTGAGGGCAATCCGCAATTCATCGGCGAGAACGGCATCGGCCACACCCCGATGGGGAGCGAACTCAGCCTCAGGACCGGCGATGCGTTCGATATTTTCGTCCAGGCCGAAGTCGAGAAGCGCGAGCGTATCACCGCCGACGAATGGGTGACCTACAAGCGCTGGCAGGTGATCAGCGACGACAAGATCGTCAGCCAGGGGACGGTCGATTACGCGGTCACCTATTACCGGACGACCATGCGCTACACGCTCACCAATGCCAAACCCGAGCCGGTGACGGTCGAACTCTACCAGACCGGGCTCGACCGCGGCTGGTGGAGCCAGGACTACCGCGTGGTGAGCGAGGACGTTGCCGGCGAGCAGATCAACAGTGATCGACGCAAATACACGATCACCGTCCCCGCCAATGGCGAGCGCGAAGTGCGCGTGACCTACGCGAC